>CAZRNX010000068.1:0-3970 GCA_964601555.1 uncultured Candidatus Saccharibacteria bacterium
CTTAGAAAAATTTGAAACCGAATCTGGAGAAGTTATTTTCGGAAGAGCCCTAAGTTCATCAAGCCTATCAGCAAGGCTGGGAATAGCGATCCAATAAGCACAGCCAATTTCACCCCGCGAAGCGCCTCTTGTTTTTTATACCATCTTCGTTAAACTCCTGCCATCAGAACTATCATTTCGGCCATATTTCCAAAGTAGTTTGCCTACGCTTGGTGGTAAGGGTTTAGCGAAAATGGTATTACTTATTTTAGTCAACCTCTTTTACGGCATCGGCGAGGATCGACGGTTCGCCATTGCGCTTGGAGAACTTGCCCTTGATAGCGAGGATTTTATCTGGAGCGAGAAGATTTTTTTGTGCCTCAAAAACACGGGGAAAGAAAACCACTTCTATGGAATCAGTGTAGTCAGAGATTTTGACGAATGCCATACGCTCGTTTTTCTTCGTGAGAATATCCCGCACGCTCTCGACAATGCCGACGGGAACGCACTCCATGCCGTCTTTCAAGCGCTCTTTTATCTTCTTAATATCCCACTCTCTTTTTTCTAATTTATCTTTTACCCGATCTAATGGATGGCCGGAAACATAAAGCCCCAAGAGCTCTTTCTCCCAGGCGAGCTTCTGCTTCTGCTCTGCTCTCGGCGCATCTTTCAACTTGAATGCCGGAACAGACGCTGTGCTTGCCATGAGGCCGAAAAGCGATGCTTGAGCGTTCCCCGCGTCTTTCACTACGCCCCTGTTGTATTCAAGCGCTTCCTCGATATTCGCCATGAGGACACCCCGTTCTCCAAGAGCATCCATCGCGCCGCACATGACGAGCGCTTCGAGAGACTTCTTGGTGAGATTTTTGTGCCGAACGCGCTCGAGGAAATCGGCAAACGATGCGTACCTCCCGCCCTTCTCCCGTTCTGTGATAATAGCATCGGCTATCTCGTTGCCGAGATTTTTCACAGAATGCAGGCCGAAGCGAATGCGATCTACGCCCCCCCCTCCAACTCTCCCCAGAGGCCTCGAGAGAGGGCTAAATGAACCTTTCATCACTGCGAAATCTCCTTGACTCTCATTCACGTCCGGCGGAAGAACGGGGATCCCCATGCGCACGCTCTCGGAGATGATCACCGCGATCTTCTCCACATCGCCCGCTTCCGCGCTCATGATGGCCGCCATGTATTCGGCGGGGAAATTCGCCTTCATATACGCCGTCTGATATGCGAGAAGTCCATAACTCGCAGCATGCGCTTTGTTAAATCCGTAAGCGGCAAAGGGCTCGATCAGTTTCCACAGTTCTTCCGCTTTTTCCTTCACAAGTCCGTTTGCGATGAAGCCTTTCGTGAGCTTCTCTTTCTGCGCTTCCATCTCTTTGGGAATCTTTTTCCCCATTGCCTTCCTTAACTTATCCGTCTCAAGCCATGTATATCCGCCAAGCAGGTTCGCAATCATAAGCACATCGTCTTGGTATGTGACTACTCCGTATGACTGACTGAGAATATCTTTCATGCGCGGATCGAGATATGAAATAACAGAAGGACTGTGCTTGTGCTTGATGTAGTCCGGTATGAACTGCATCGGCCCGGGACGGTAGAGCGCGACCATGGCATTGATGTCGTGGATAGTCGTCGGCTTGAGCTCGACAAGCCACTTCGTCATTCCGTCGCCGTTCAACTGGAAGAGGCCTTCCGTTTCGCCGCGCGCGAGCATCTCAAAAGTTTTTTTGTCATCAAGGGGGATGGTGTCAATATCAATATGGAGCGCGTGGTATCTTTCTACGAGCGTGACCGCTTCCGAAAGAATGGCGAGATTCCTGATGCCGAGGAAGTCAAATTTCGTAAGTCCCACGCCGTCTTCGCCCACCGAATACATGTCATACTGTGTGATGAGCTTGCCTCCTTTCGGGTCGTGTTGTATTGGCGTCCAATCGGAGAGAGGAGTAGGAGAGACCACAACTCCCGCGGCATGAACGGAAATGTGCCGCACGCACCCCTCGAGCTTCTTCGCAATGTCCAAAATTTCTCGCGACTCCGGTTCGCTCTCATACGCCTTTTTCAGTTCTGGTTCGAGCTCCATCGCATGGTCAATCGTCATGGGGAATCCCTGGCTTCCCAGCGGTATCATCTTTGAGAGCCGATCACCCACGTTGTACGGGTGTCCGAGGGCTCGGGCGACATCTCTGATCGACCCCTTAGCCATCATGGTGCCGAATGTCCCAATTTGCGCAACATTGTCTTTCCCGTATTTCTGCCGCGCATATTCGATTACTTCATCGCGGCGATTGTCGGCGAAATCCATGTCGATATCAGGCGCAGACGGCCGCTCGGGATTTAAGAATCGCTCGAAAGGGATGTTGTATTCAAGGGGATTGATTTTCGTAATGCCCAAGAGGTATGTCGTCATCGAACCCGCAACTGATCCTCTAATGTTGGTGAGTATCCCGTGTTCAGCCGCGAAACGGACAAGATCTTCCACCACAAGGAAATATGAAGCGTACCCTTTCCCCGCAATGATACCGAGCTCGTAATCCAAGCGCTCGAGCACGTCTGTTTTTCCAAGAAGACCCCTTCGCTCGATTCCTTGGATCGCGAGCTCTCGAATCCGGCCGTCTTCCGTCTCGCCTTCCGCGAGCACGAATTTCGGGAACGTGAATTTCCCAAGCGTGAGCTCAAAGTCGCACATAGCGGCAACTTTCGTGGTATTCTCTATCGCTTCTGGTATATACGAAAATCGTTCGTACATTTCCGCCGTAGTTGCGAATGAGAAATCATCAACGCCGAATGAGAATTTCTTTTCTCGGGAATCATTGTGCGACTGCACGGAGAGGAGCGTCTCATGCGCTTTCTTGTCGTCGTGATGCGTATAGTGGGAATCGCCTGTTGCGACAATCGGGATTTTCAGCTGATGTCCAAGTGCAATAATTTCCTTTACCACCTCTTCGTGGCCATCAATGTTTGGGTGATTTTGGATTTCCAGAAAATAATTCCCCCGCCCGAAAATGGCTTGATGCTCTGCGATTACCGCAAGCGCTCGTTCGCGATCGCGGTTTCGAAGCGCGCGCGCAAGCTCTCCCCCGAAACAGCCGGAGAGGCAAATGAGCCCCTCGCTATAGTCCGCGAGCAATTCCTTGTCCACGCGCGGCTTGTAGTACATTCCCTCAACGTGCGAGAGCGACACGAGCTTCAGGAGATTTCTATATCCAGTGAGATTTTTTGCGAGAAGTATAAGATGATAGCGCTTGTTATCTATGTTGGGCTCTTTATCAAATCTTGTTCTGTTGGCCACGTACGCTTCTATGCCAATGATGGGCTTTATCCCGGCTTTCTTGCACGCGATATAGAATTCAATCGCGCCATAGAGGTTCCCATGGTCCGTAATTGCAAGTGCGCTCTGTCCGTCCGCCTTCGCCTTCGCCACCAAATCCTCAATCTTTGAGAGGCCGTCCAAGAGGGAATAGTGGGAATGGGTATGCAGGTGGGTAAAGGGATGGGTAAGGGGGGTAGTCATGTACAAGTCAGTATACCCGACAGCAATGTCAAAATCGCTTGACTTTTGGAGTGCTTTATGGTAGGCTTAATATAGTAGGACCAAAGTACTTCAAAAGCAAAAGGCCCCAGAGGTGGCCAAAATATGAATGTTTTAAAGAAAATTAGGACGAAAGCTCTGATAGCAAAATGCGCAGCAGTTTTCTTCATCATCATTTGGCTCACGGGATGCGGTGCGACCCGCAGCTTTACGCAAACCTATAAGGATGGTAGTGGGAGCACGCAGTATGAATCCATTGGCGTGCTCCAGCCGGGACCCGGTAGCAGGGTCTATTATGGCGGCGCGGTGGAGCGGCCGGCATACTATCAGCCGTATGTGCCGCACTATACTCGGCCATACTATAACGGCGGATACTATCGGGACCACGGGCATGTCCATTACGGATGGAAGTCATGGTTCGGGCATCAACGTCGTCACCATCATCACTACCGCCACCAC
>CAZRNX010000069.1:0-3888 GCA_964601555.1 uncultured Candidatus Saccharibacteria bacterium
TACGGCAAAGACGGACAAGCCGCGTGGGTGTATCGCCATTTTCCGCTCGACTCGATCCATTCAAAAGCGCGGCCGGAAGCGATTGCGGTTGAGTGCGCGAACGAAATCGGCGGGAACGAAGCTTTCTGGAAATTCATCGATCGTTTCTTCGAACTTACCCCATCGAATAATCAGACGGACTTGGATGTTGTATTGCCGAAGATCGCGCGCGATATTGGCGTTGATGAAACCAAATTCAATACATGCCTCTCAAGCGGCAAGTATGATGCGCACATTCAAGAAGACCTCGATAATGGAACCGCAACCGGAGGCAACGGCACGCCGTGGAGCATTGTTGTATCGAAGAATGGCAAGAAATATCCGCTCTCAGGATCACAGCCGTACGAAACGGTGAAGCAGCTTATCGAGCTCGCGCTTCAAGAAAAATGATTATAAAAGACCATCTTAGAAATTTGCAAATCGCATTCAGTGAAGTGTTCGCGCGCACTTCGTATATTGCGCTTGCAAGCGTGCTCGCAATTTCCGCGTTTCTCTTTGCCGTCTGGCTCCCAAACTTCGGCCTTATCGGCGAAGTGTTCGGCACCTCAAGCGCTCCGTTCGCGGCAAAACTTAAAGTTGCAATAAGTTTGCTTGGCGGCATCGGCACGAATTTCAGCTTTCTTTCCGCCCTGTATACTATTGCGATTGCTGTATTATTCGGAGTAAATATCGCAATGATTGCGTACTTCTTAAAACACACTCGGAATCGTTTTACAGGAAAAGATGTAGTAGCAGGGATCGGCGGCATTGCAAGCGGGGCACTCGGGATCGGCTGCGCCGCCTGCGGATCATTCATCTTGAGCACGATACTCTCATCCATCGGCGCCGCAAGCGCGCTCGCCATTTTGCCGCTTCGGGGCGGAGAGTTCGGCATATTGGGCGTGATACTCCTTCTCGTTTCTCTTGTACTCATCAGCAAGAAAATAGCAACGCCTCTTATTTGTAAACCTTCTCAACAACCATGAACAAGCAAACTTTATTTGCATTTTCCATTGGCATACTTCTTATCGGCGGGGCGGTGTTTCTCAGCGGCTCTCAGAAAGAACAAGAAGTAGAGATGAGCGTCGTGCACGTGAACGAAGCATTGGCCGCAAAATTCGAGAACCTGTCTCAAAACGGCAACTCGTCCTGTTCCGGCGGATTCAAGGATTCGATAGCCGGTATGCCGGATACGGACAAGCTAAAAGGTTCCTGCTGTTCACCAATGGATCTTCATCGCTATAGCGAGCAGGTTGAAGGATTAAAGAAATTCAAGTCGGTTGCGGACCAGGACATTACAGAAATTCCCGATGACCCGTACGACATTTCTGTTGAACTCGCAAAGCGGCTGATCTCCTATTATGAATTCCAACTCACACCTGAAGAACAGCAAGCGTATGATTACGCCATGCTCAATTCCAACGAAAAAGGCCCGTGCTGCTGCAAATGCTGGCGGTGGTACGTCTACGGCGGCTTAGGGAAGTATCTTATAAAAAATCACAATTTCACCGGCGAACAGCTTACTGAACTCTGGAATCTTTCCGACGGGTGCGGCGGCGCGGAGGAGCACCATCATTAAAATATAATCAAAATGTTATGGATGCAAAAACTAAAAAATACATCTGGGTCATAATTGCCGTAGCTGTCATCGGTGCAGGATTTTTGCTCTTGCGACAAGACAGCACGACGAGCACAACAAGCGATTCTCCTTCCAATAACTTGTATCCTGAACAAGCTATTTCTCACGGCCATGGTTTAGCTCTTGATGTTAATGATCCGAGCAAACTCTATATTGCGACCCACCACGGGTTACTTGTTCTGGTGAATGAAAAAGACCTCTACCGGATCGGAAAGAGCAAGGACGATTACATGGGCTTCCAAACTCATCCGACTGAGGCAAGTGTTTTCTTTTCGAGCGGACATCCAAGTTCCGGCGGTAATATCGGATTTCAAAAATCAGAAGACGGAGGAATAACATGGAAGAAAATCTCGAACGGCGCAAACGGCCCAGTTGATTTTCACGCCATGACGGTAAGTCCGGCGAATCCCAATATTGTGTATGGCTGGTATCAGGGCAACATTCAGAGAAGCATTGACCAGGGGAAAACATGGGAAATCGTAAACAAAAACATTCTCGCGGTACAGCTTGCGGCTGACTCCCAAGATGAAAACATCGTTTATGCCGCCACTCCCAAAGACGAGGGCGTGATGGTGAGCAAAGATAAAGGATCGACATGGACGTCGTTATCGAAAGAACTTGAAGGCAGAGGTGTAGCAGTCGTCGCGGTGCATCCGGGAGATTCAAAAATCTTTTTTGCTTTCAGTGAAAAACTCGGCGGACTTGGGAAGAGCGTTGATGGCGGTACGACATGGCAAAAAATCAGCGAGGACTTTAACGGCGAGACAGTTCTCCATATAGCGTGGAGCAGAGGCAATCCGAATGTTCTGTACGCGCTCACCCATGAGAATGCGTTGTACAAAAGCGCCGACACGGGCGGGACATGGAGTAAAATTCGGTAACTATCAATTACGTTAAAAAGCATATGAAAAAATTTCTCTTTATTTTACTCTTTTTACTCGCGCCAATCGCCGTTTTCGCAAATGGCGGCGATCAGCGTATTATTGACGGAGGAAAATACTTCATAAACCTTTCCCGCGCGCCGTTTACTCCAATGGTTGGCGTACCGACTGCAATGCTCCCGTCTTTTTTCGACGTAGAGAAAAACAAACTAGTCGCCGAAGATTTAATCGTGAGAGTCCAAATTGCAAGGCTCGGCGGCGCAGGATCAGAAAAAAGAACTTTTGTTTTCGAGAAAGACAATATATTCGTACGCGGAGGTGTACTTGAAGGATTGTCATACACTTTTGCCGAACCCGGACTCCACGAAATCTTTTTTGATTTTGTATTCGCTTCAAATCCAGAGAAAGTATACAAGGCGCCAGATTTCTTGATTGACGTGCAAGAGCCGGAAATTCCCGTAATGGATGACGTATTGATTTTGATCGCAATCATATCGGCGGTTATCGGTGGCATGGTTGGATGGATGATTGGGCGAAGAAAAATGTACCCATGCAAAGAATGCGGATATCGTTATGAAAGCAAAAAGTGAGCAGAGGAGTGCAGGGCGTGGTGCCAGAAACACAAGAGTTGCACAATCTCCTCATTGTAGGCCGTTACTATTTCGGTAACAGTTTATTATGGGCTAGACCGTCCTCCCTCTCCTACCATCTTTACTTCTCCTGTCTTTCTGTTTTTTAATTTTGCTTTATTAATTTGTAAGTTTTGTTATTATATTGTCATGGAAACAGAGCATGTTAAAACACAGGAAGAGATTCTTGAAAAGATAGAACGCCTGGAAACAGTGGAGGAGGATAACCACCGCATGTTGAAGAAGCTCTATAGCGCCATGCAATGGTCGCGGGCTTTGAAATTCATATATCTTCTGCTTATTTTGAGCATCATGTTCGGGATGTATTATTACATTCAGCCCTACATCGGAGATCTTGTTGACGCATATATGGGGGCGCAAAGCGTACTCGGATCCTTTAAAAACTTAGGGCAGTAACCTTCATTGTATTTTCTATAATTTTTCGAAGCCGCCAAACGCGGTCCGAGAGTAGAGAGCGGCGAGGTGAGGAGGTCCACTCTCCTCACGAGACATGTGCAAGAGTTCCGTGAAGGAAGGTGGCGAACATTTTGCAGTAGACTTGAGAGGTGTCGTCTTCTCCCCAACATGGCATATTATATGACGTATTTCTTTTTCTCGCAACTGTGCTATAATATTTATGAATTCAAGCCGAGGTAGCTCAGTTGGTAGAGCATTTCCCTGAAGAGGAAGGGGTCGGCGGTTCGAGCCCGCCCCTCGGCAC
>CAZRNX010000070.1:0-3850 GCA_964601555.1 uncultured Candidatus Saccharibacteria bacterium
TTTTTATGTGATCTAGAACTTCACTTCAACCGGCTTCTTGGCCGCCTCTTCGCCAACTTCGAGTTCGAAGAATTCTTGCTTTTCAAAGTGGAACGAACCGGCAATGATATTCCCGGGGAATTGTTCAACGGAAGTATTCAAATCGCGGACATTGCCGTTATAGAATCTCCGCGCAGCTTGAATCTTATTCTCCGTGTCGGAAAGCTCGCGCTGAAGTTCCAAGAAATTCTGATTGGCTTTCAGATCCGGATACGCTTCTGCTACAGCGAAGAGAGATTTGAGGGCACCGGTGAGCATATTTTCTCCCGTGGCATGCTCAGCCATACTCCCCGCCTGCATGGCTTTCGTTCGAGCTTCAGTGACCTTCTCAAAGGTCCCGCTTTCGTGTGCGGCATACCCCTTCACAGTATTAATGAGGTTCGGAATGAGGTCGTAGCGTCGCTTCATTTGCACCTCAATATCCGACCACGCTTCTTTCGCACGATTGATAAGAGATACAAATCTGTTATACGCCATTATCACCCATATGATTATGAGAGCGACTATGACGATAAGTACAATGCTTGATGTAGCCATGATTGTAGATATTAGCTTATATTTTTACTGCCCCACAAGTATAGCATTCTGTGCAGTTTTTGTCACTAGTCTTCTGGACTAGTACCGCGTTAACTTAATCTTGACCCCCTTATCACATCCCATAATTATAGTTCCCATGTTTTCTGAAGTTCTGAAGTGTAGTGGTATGGTGTCAGAATTAAATTAATTGAGTACTAGAGCGCTGTTATCATGCATTTTTACCGTCGTTTTTAGCGCCATTTTTCTTGGAAGATCCCGGAGAAGACGGGGACGGCGGAAAGCTTTTGGAAGTGAACTTCTGCGCGATAAAAGGGTTCAAAGAAGATGGGGCATACGACCTCTGCAAGGGTGCGGGAGACGGAGGAGGGGAAGAACGATGGCCTCCAAAAATCATTCTTTTAACCAGAAGCAGGATTTTCCAAATGAGCCAAATCAAGAAGATGATAACAAGCCCCCACACAATGACGAGAGGAAGAAGTACGACGGCGAGAACGATCAGAAAGTCGGCAAGCGCGGTAAGCCCCAAGAGCACGGCCTGGAATGCTTGCTCGACAGATGTCCACAGATTCCAGCCGGTGGGAATCGGCTTCACTTCAGGATCGGATGCGAGCAAGACGGTAATTCGAGACATGCCGACCAGAGATGCAAGATTTTCTTTTTGCGCCTCCAGACGCTCTATTTGTTCTCGAACTTGGAAAAGCCTCTGGCTCACTTGCAAAATATCTTCTGTCTTCTCTGCTTCTTCGAGTATATCACGATATTGATCTTCCTCCATCTCAAGATTCATAACACGCGCGTCAATATCCACCATCTGGTCAGTTACGTCGGTCGCGGAAATATTTTCGTGCTCCACCTTGATTGCAGCCGCCTTTACCGCCTCAACTGTTGCGTCAAACTCTGTAGTCGGAACGCGTAGGACAACCGTTGCGCGCTTCTTCCCCTTGAACGAAGTATTTTGGAAATCAACATTTTCTACGCGCCCGTTCCTTTCTACCGCAATGCTCTTAAGAGACGTGATGGCGTCCTCCACCCGTCCAACAAGAAGGCTAAGCATTGCGTTTGAAACAATTTGCCGCTCTATTCCTTCCGGCGCAGGCCGACCGGAATCCCAGATAGGGGGCATAGGAGCTATTTCGGGATAAGCCACACTCACGCCAACCCCCTCCTCGAATTCTGCCGGAAAACCAGAGGAAACACCGGGCATTCCCAGAGAGCCGTCGCCCGTAGGATACATGTCTTCGCGCGTTTCCCAAGAGTTCATCATCTTGTTTTCGGGCGCAGTGGGATCTACGGAAATAATGACGGCAAGAAGAAAGAAGAGCAGCGCGAGCACGACAAGAAGCGGAACGGGAAGCATGTCTCGCACTCTCTTAAAAATATTTTTTTCATTCATGGTACAAAAAATAAAAACAAGAACTATTAATGAGATAATTATAGCATGCGTGCAAATATTTTTATTGCTCCTGTGGAAAACAATCCGCGTATCAGGACTAAGGGCTCTTCCGAAAATAACTCCCCCATCTCGCCTCCAAATTTTCCCAATCTCCGACTTTTCTTCCGTCAAAAATCTTTCACTGCAGCTGCTGCTGCACCTCAAGATTTTTTCAGTCAGAAAAAATCGAATCTTGGAAAAATTTGAAACCGAATCTGGAGAAGTTATTTTCGGAAGAGCCCTAACGTTGTTTGGCTTGCACTCTCATAGAAAATAAGTAGACTGCTATATAGTTGGTTCATCACATACAAAGCATACACGACAAACTTTATACGAGGTGAATCTTATGGATGACGAATACTACCAGCTCATGGGCATTAGCCCGATTGACGGGCGATACGGCAAGAACACAAAAAAACTTGTTGCTTATTTCAGCGAGTTCGCGCTTATTAAATATCGCATCTTCGTCGAGATTGCTTGGCTCCGAGCTCTCTCTTGGTCACCGCTCACCCCGCTCGTGCGAGCATTCACAGAAGAAGAAGAACGGCTTCTTGACGATGTTTTACTTCGCTATTCTCTTCAAGATGCACATGCGGTAAAAGAGATTGAGCGTACGACCAATCATGACGTCAAGGCCGTCGAATATTACCTGCGAGGAGAACTTGCCGATACTTCTCTTCTAGACGTGAGCGAGATGATCCACGCGGGACTTACGTCCGAAGATACGAACAGCCTCGCCTACTCGTTCATGATCGCCGATGCGCTTCGCTCTGTTATCGTGCCAGCCACCAATGAGGTGCACGATACGCTGCTCCAAAATGCATTTCGTTATGCAGAGATGCCCATGCCGGCGCTTACGCATGGACAAACAGCGTCGCCAATAACGGTGGGAATAATGTTTCGCGTATTTGAGCATCGTTTGCGACCAGAGCTAGATAAACTTAATGGATACAATATTTCTGCAAAGTTTGGCGGTGCCACCGGAACGCATGCGGCATTTCAAACACTTTGCCCAGGATTGGATACTGTGGAATTCGCCAGAAATTTTGTTGAAAATTTGGCAAGCCCAAGTGGAGCATTGCTCGTATTCAATCCGATCACAACCCAAATCGAACCACATGATAATCTGGCGGAACTCTTTCAGATCATGTTGCGGATTAATACGATACTCTTCGCCCTCTGTCGCGATATGCGAGGCTATATTAGCCGCGACTACTTTACGCTCATGACTATCAAAGATGAAGTCGGCTCTTCAACGATGCCGAACAAAGTTAACCCGCAAGATTTTGAGATGGCCAAGGGTAACCTTAGTGTAGCCAAATGGCTTCTTCGTGGCTTGGCAGAAGAGCTTCCCGAGTCATACTATCAGCGAGGTTTAGAAGACTCAACGATGATGCGAAACATCGGCGTCGCCTTCGCGCATTCGCTTATAGCCTACCAAGCGATTCAGAGGGGGCTTGGCAAAATTACGCCAAATGAAAGGGTGCTAAAGAACGAACTTGACTGGCACTGGGAAGTGCTCATGGAGAAAATATGCAATATTCTAAAGCGCGAAGGGGTCAGAGACGCGTACGAGATTGTAAAAAATTCAGCGCGCGGGAGAGGCGCAATGTCTCAAAAAGAGTATACGGACTTCATTGTTGAAATTGGCATGAATCACACTCTCGCGCCAAGTGCTCAGGCAGAACTGTTCCAACTTGAACCGCGCAAATATACCGGGGCCGCGGCCGAGTTGGCGAAGATGGAAGTATCGTGAATGTGAACCCTCCTATCTATACAGGCGGGTTTTTTTATTTTACTATATAACAATGCCGGGATGGCGGTTCGAGGCAGATGTAGGCC
>CAZRNX010000071.1:0-2149 GCA_964601555.1 uncultured Candidatus Saccharibacteria bacterium
CTCCCCTCGCCTCTTTGGAGTACCTAAGCGTCTCGGGAGATTCAATGGAGAAGGTGGGATAGGCGGAGTAAGTGGTGAATGTTGCATTGTTCGTGCCGTCAATAACACGCAGACGATATGTCTTTCCTGCGGTTGCGCCAGATGTTTCTATTACGTAGGCGATCTCGGCGCATTTGGAAGGACCGATGCCAAACGCAGTGGTTGTTCCCGTACCAGCGACGAAGCGGCCTTGCTGGTAGGCGGTACTCGCACTGCAGGAAGTGGTGACTTGTTTTGTTGGAAGCGGAACTTGTCCTGGCCGCCCTCCTAATGCTCCCTTCTCCGAGAGTGACCAGCGTATCTGTGTGGTGGTGCCGACATCATTCCATGTGCCGGCCGCATCAGTATTGTTCTCCCATTGGAGGCGGTAGGCGGCGGTGCTGGTAGCAGTGCCGGTATTATCCAGCTGTATACGAGCTACTAATCGTTCGCCTTTCTTGACATTGCTAATGGAGGTAGAGGTTGCGGCAGAGTGAGACTTGGTGTAGGAGTCCACGTCTCCTTGATCGTCGTTTAGGAAGATGTAGTCGCGCTGTGTAAGAGTCCATAGGTTGGGTAATGTTGCCTGCACCAGTATTCTTGAAGCATTGAGCGTGCCGGTACCGGTCACATTTACGTCAAGCGTTTGCGAACTTCCCGGCATAGTGAGAGAAGACGATTGTTCCACTTCCACAGTGTCAGTAATAGTTGAACCGGTAATGTCTGCCGGGGTGCCGTTCGGGTCTGACTGGAGCTTGAGATCTCCCGTACCGGATGATACCCCGTTCGCTTCGTGATAGTACGTATTGGTCGAGCCGGTCCAGTCAGCCGGATCGAAGAGCGTATCGAAATCTTTGAGTCCCGTAGAGCCTCCGAATGAGCCGGTGTTTGCGAGGAGGTATTGCGGCTCGAGTTTGGTAAATCCTTCCGTAGATGTCTGATCGACAATTATTTTTGCATTGTAAATATCGTATGATACGCCGGAGTTTGTGGTGGATGCGACAAGGCGGTAATGCCTGCCGTCTGTCGGGGTGAATGATGCGGAGCGAGTGGTGCTTGCGGTTGAAGTCGCCGCTCCATCTACGACAATCTGCGCCTTGAACGTCCAGCCTCCGAAACTTCCGTTATCTTCTTCGATTGCAATACCGACAGCGCCGTGGGTTTCGGTGAGTATGATTTGGCCTTGAGCTCCCTCTTCATTGGGCCCTGCATCGCTCCCGCCTGCACCGCCGCCCGGCTTGCCGCCGTTTCCGCCATTGCAAACACCGGTGCCGTCGCCGCCGGCTCCGCCCCCACCACCGCCACCGGTTGCATGGTCATTCCCGGGCGATCCTTGAGTGGTGGAACAAGTGTCGTTATTGGTTGTGCCAGCCGCTCCACCGACTCCGCCGAGATTGTTATTACCTCTCCCTCCGGCAGTCGGCGCGTTCGCTCCGGCATTACTTGCGGTAATCCCTGCACCGCCCGGTCCTCCCGCTCCGCCACCACCTCCTCCAACATCTCCGGTACCGTTCCCATTTCCTCCCGCTCCTCCGTTAAATTTAACATCCCCGATTGAAGAAGCGGTTGTGCCGCCGGCGCCGCCGGTAGCACCGGATACTCCGGTCCCTCCAGCCGCCCTGATTATGGCACCGTTTGCTCCAGTATAGGTACTACTTGCCGCAACCGCGGCAGTGCCATCTGGTTGGCCACCTCCGACTCCAAGTATGTTGACGCTTCCTTGGGCAACTGTGGTAGTGCCTCGTGCATATGCTCCGCCTCCGCCTCCGCCTCCGCCACTTGCGCCCCCTCCGCTACCACCTCCGGCTCCCCATGCTTCAACTTGAACATAGCTTACACCTTTAGATCCAATATAGGTGTAGTACGTCGTTGTTGTAGTTGCTGAGACACCATATGTCGTCGTCGACGCTATCTGCGCGCCGGTTTTAAAGCTTGCTTCCGCCGTAACGCTTACGGTTCCATTCCAGTTTGCGGAATTGTATTTCCAGTATTTCGGATTGGAGAGCGCAGAGTTCGTCGTGTTTGTTTTGCCTGTTTCTTTATTGCCTATCTCGATCTGCGTTTGTGTACTTGTTGCGTTCGAGTTCGCGTCGCCAGCGAAATTCTGGAGGATGATGATGCGGGCAGATTG
>CAZRNX010000071.1:2249-3741 GCA_964601555.1 uncultured Candidatus Saccharibacteria bacterium
ACATTTGATACGGCCGCTTCTGCTTCTTCTATGGGGAATGGGCCGAATGGAAATGGCGCGAAGAGGAGCGCAATTACAAGCAGAACTCCCGCAGATTTGGTTAAGTTTTTGGGGATGTTTTTCATATAAGGCACGGTATTTGATTACTTGTAATTTTTAACATTAATTGGACTTTTACGGCGCGGCAATACCGCTATCCTTTACGAGTATTTCAATATTGAGCTGGCACCAAACATCTGTCCGCGTTCCAGCTTTATCTATTTCCGTATACTTGGTGACAATTCCGAAAGAGCCGACTTGTGCATCGCTGCCGGTGGAAAAAGAGAGCTTGACAGTCGCCGGGGCCGTTCCTTGCGTTTGGCTTAAAGTGCCGGCTGCGTTGATAGGCATGTCGCCTAAAACGAGTTCAAATGCATTGCCAGAAAGTGTCGGGGAAAGTGTGAGGTCATACACGACGCTTTCGCCCTGTTTTATAGTCTGTGTAAATGGCGCAAAAGCGCATGCATGGCTTGCAACACTCGCAGAAGGCCGTGAATTATTGGAAATAAAAAAGAAAAGAATGAGCAGTGCTATTGCTACTGCTATAATAACTTGTAATTTCCCCCTGAAAAAAGAAAGTAAATGCATAAAAGCATAGCCTACAAATCCGATCTCTCCCTGAGTTCATTCAGCGCTTTCCTAGTCTTCGGTCCGACGATACCTATTGGATCGATGTTGTGTGCTTTCTGAAATGCGATGACAGCTGACTTCGTTATGCTTCCGAAATATCCCGTTTCCGGAACTTCCTTTGGGAAAAAATCAAGTAGTTTCAAAATCTTCTGGAGTACCGTAACGTCTTTATTATGATCGCCTCTTGCTAAACGAAAAGTAAAGTTGTGTTCTGGGAGCGAGATCGCAACAGACGGAGCGGGAGAGTCAAAGGAACTCTGCGGAGTATCTTTGGGGAAATTCGCGGCAGGAAGAGCGGCAAGCGGTCCCACTCCCAAGAGGAGATTGGGTGGAATGCTCTGAAGCGCATCTTTTGAAGGCATGCCCCCGGGAACATGAGCCGAGATGGAGAGAGAAAGCTGACAAACACTTTTATGGATGATTTTCTCATCGGATTCTTCGCTCATGAGCAGAACCATACCGACGTTTCCGGTCTGTGCGGTCGTGCTTGCAACCAAGACTAATATAAATTCTTCGGTGGAGGAAGCTCCCTTGGGATCAAAGCCGCCGGCGACATGAATCGGAAAATCTCCAAGGGTGAGTGCAAACGGCGCAGAAGAAGATGCGGTATTTCGTTTGACCGTAAATGAAACGCTATCGCCTTGCTGTATGGATTTCGAAAAAGGAGCGATCGTGCAAGAATGGGCAGCAAATGAAGCGAACGGAAATAGAAAGAAGAGCACAAGAAAAAAAAGCAGCGGGGATAAACTGTGTTGCCTGAATTCCACATTTTAATAGTATAAGTACTTCTCTAAAGAGTAAAGTGGAAAAGTGGGTAGTTATT
>CAZRNX010000072.1:0-3624 GCA_964601555.1 uncultured Candidatus Saccharibacteria bacterium
TTTGTTTGACACTCCTTCTCCTTGCCTGTACCATTGCCAGAGGAGCTTAGATTTGTTGAAATAAACCAAATCACAAATTTACGGAGGCGTGCCGATGAGCACCACTATTGTTAGTTCTGTCCATATTCGAGAGTTTGACAAAATGGTTAGAGATACGCTAGAAAGGCACCACGTCTCTCCCGTAACTGGATTCCTTGCGGAAAAACCTCTGCGCCAACTCCCGACGGATGTTGGAAGTTGGGAAAGATGTGAGTTTTTTGCAGTCATCAATTATTTGCTTCAGACTCTTCCTGCCGCTATTCGGGATGGGCGTGTGCGCGAACAGGTTAGAGAAATTTCTCCAAAGTGTCCTAGCCTCGAGGGTCTCTCTTGGGAAGATGCGAATTTGCTTCACTTCTGTCTCAGCATGCTCGCCCATGCATCACTTCGCGAAGCGTATCCATATCTGACAGTGGATGAGCTTCACAAGGACGATAGTATAAAAGTTCTCACTAAAGAGATTGCCGTACCGCTCGGGGAAGTTTCTAAGATTACCGGAGCTCTCCCGACGATGGCGTACGGATTCTATTCGCTCTTTAATGGAGTGAGAGTGAATCCGGAAATGCCATTCGCTCTTTATAATTTCAGACTCATCTACTCGTTTACGGGAGGCGAAAGCGAACTATGGTTCGTCGGGATTCATCAGGTGGGCGAGGCGCTCTTTGCGCCGGCCATACCTGCATATTTGCGAGCGTATCATATTGCAAAGATGAAGCCCTCGCATATTACGGAAGAGACTATGCACGCTGCGCTTATTGAATCAGCACTTCCTTCCGAGAGATGGGTGGATGTGATACGAGCCATGCGCGCGCACCTGAATCCCAAGGAATACTTTCAGAGCGTACGGCTCTTTTATATGTTCCCAAGGAACATTGTATACGAGGGCGTAGAAGAACTTCGCGGCGAACCGCAAAATTACTTCGGCGAAACGGGCGGCCAATCACCCTTCCGGCACTTCCAGGAAGCCGCACTCGGCATCTATCCGCATGAAGACAAATATTTTCCCACAAT
This sequence comes from uncultured Candidatus Saccharibacteria bacterium, assembly GCA_964601555.1. Taxonomy (GTDB): domain Bacteria; phylum Patescibacteriota; class Minisyncoccia; order Phycocordibacterales; family CAIJYI01; genus CALMXW01. The sequence continues at coordinate 1,051 of CAZRNX010000072.1, forward strand.
GCGGCTGCATATGCAGGGTCCGTTCAGGGAATTGATTGAAAGCCTTTTTGATTCGAGGGTGCGGGAATTTACACTCTCTGCTCTCAAAGGGGGGACTGTCACTGTCGCAAGGGCGTACAACCGGAACATTCAGGCCATTTTAGACTGGCGCCTTGAGCACCGTTCGCTCGTGGCGACATCCATTGAGGATTTCGGTGATAAGCATGGCACGGGCAAATCGCCGCTAACATTTCTCGACGACCAGATCGAGCGGACTAGGCGGATGCTCATCCCAATACCGGAGTAATCTTCTCAAACGATATTTTATCTTCACGATTTCACCTTCATGCGCCGCTAACCCCGGCGCGTTTTCTTTTCAGTCGCATTGAAGACTAGCCCTATTTTTGCCTATCGTCCAAGATAGGATTAGTGTGAGTCAAACAAGGGAAACATTGACGCTCACTCGGAGACCGCATACTATTGGGTGTATGAAGATCTCTTATAACTGGCTCCAAACGTATTTTGACGCGAAACTCCCGGCGGGGGAGTTAGTTGCTGAGATGCTTACTTTGCGCGCGTATGAAGTCGAGAGTATCGAGAAGATCAAGCTTTCACAAGGCAGAGAAGATTTTGTATTTGAAATTGATATTTTACCCAACAGGGCGCACGATTCGCTCTGTCACAGGGGCGTGGCTCGGGAAGTCGGAGCGATATTCAACATGGCGGTTGCGATACCGAAGAGGGAATTGCTCACACTAGAGGAAACCGCCCCCCTCTTGGTGAAGATCGAGGACGGCACGCTTTGCAGACGCTATCTCGGCCGTGCGATAGAAGGCGTGAAAGTCGGTCCTTCGCCCGACTGGCTCAAGGACCGGCTCTCGGCAGTGGGCCAGAAGTCCATCAACAACATCATAGATGTGATGAATTACATCATGCTTGACATGGGGGAGCCGATGCATGCATTTGACGCGGACAAATTGGATACGGCAGATGGAGAAATACAAATTGTTATTAGAAACGCCAAAACAGGAGAAGAGATTATAACGCTTGACGGCAAGGAAGTTGTGCTTGATGAGAACATGCTCGTAATCGCGGATGCAGAAGGACCGCTCGCGATCGCCGGAGTGAAGGGGGGGAAGAAGGCGGAAGTGGATGATGGAACGACGGCTATTATTTTAGAAGCAGCAAACTTTCACCCGACTGCTATTCGGAAAACATCGCAAAAAACCGGAATCAGGACGGATTCATCCAAAAGATTTGAGAATGAAGTCTCGTCGGAACTCGCGCCCGCTGCGATTAAAGAAGCGGCGCGGCTTATCGCGGACATGTCGGGAGGCAACATAAGAATTGGAAGCATAGTTGATGAATTTCCCGCGCAAGGACGGTTCGAAACCCATGAGATTGCGGTAACAGGGAGGGAGATAAATGAACTTCTCGGGACGAGTATTTCCCATGACGGGATTGAGAGTATTATAAAGGCGCTTGGGTGGGTGTATCGCGCTGAAGGAGAAGGAGATGAAATGAAGTTTCGCATTATTGCTCCGCCGGAGCGTCTCGACATCGCAATCAAAGAAGATGTAATAGAGGAAATCGGGAGAGTGTATGGCTATGAGAATATATCTCTCTCTCTTCCGAAAGTGAGCAGCTTTGCCGCAAAAGTGAATAAAGAATTTTATTATGCGAACACGACACGCAATATTCTTACAGAAATGGGTTTCTCGGAAGTAGAGACAAGCTCTTTTTCACACCAGGGCAAGATTGGGATTGAAAATCCAATTGCAGACGGCAAAGAGTTTCTCCGTGAAAGTTTGCAAGGTGGTATTGAAAAAGCGCTTGAATTGAATTTTAGAAACGCAGCCCTGCTTGGGCTTGATGTTGTGAAGATATTTGAAATTGGGAGCGTGTTTGGGCAGAATGGTGAGCATACAGAGGTGACTCTAGGTGTCTTGTCTCTCGATAAGAAGAATAAAGAGGATGTGAAAAAAGAAGTGGAAAATTTTTTCGAGAAACTTGAAGTGAAAGGTGAGTATAAAGTTATTGGAGATGTGGCAATAATAAATTTTGCAAAACTTTTGGAAAGCATGCCTCCTCCTCTGCCAAGGGGAGGTGCCCGAAGGGCGGAGAGGTCAGCACAAGTGAAATTCCAAAAAATCTCCCCCTATCCCTTCATCGTTCGCGACATTGCGCTCTTTGTGCCGAAAAATGTGCAAGTTGAAGAGATTGCAGAAATTCTCGCGAAACATGCCGGAAATCTTCTTGCGCGCGAGCCGAAACTATTCGATAGATTCCAGAAACCGGGAAGCGAGAAGGTCTCCTACGCATTCCGCCTTATCTTCCAGTCGCACGAAAAGACGCTCACTGATGAAGAAGTAAACGCTATTATGCAAAAAATAACAGCCGTTTTACAGGAGAACGGCTGGGAGGTGAGGTAGTGTAAAAATCATATGGAAAAAACAACCACCTAATTTTCCTCCAAAAGTAGAGAGAGAAGAAGCTGCTGCCACAGGTGATAGTTTTGAATTGCAAAAGAAAGAAGAAGCAAGACGCGCTACGGGAACTGGGAAACTGGATCTTCTGGCTAAGGGCTCTTCCGAA
>CAZRNX010000073.1:0-3550 GCA_964601555.1 uncultured Candidatus Saccharibacteria bacterium
GGGAGTTGCATCTATTTGACAGGTATGGTATAAAGGTGATAATGTAGAGTAAATGGTCATATTGTTGGTAGTATGACTTGATTTATAAGGGTATTTTGGTCTTATGTGCCAAATGCAAATCGGGGATTAAGGTGAGATGAGAGGTTTTATAGATTAAATAGAAATTACTAGACAATTAATAGAGATTGTATGTCAACTATTACCAAAAATATCATACTGACGTTTAAGCCGAAGGCGGTAACAAAATCGCTTCTTTCGCCGCTTGCGCCCCGAGCTCGCGAGGTCATTGTGGGGCGGTTTGGTCTTGGAACGACGCCGGAGCGGCGGACCCTGGATTCCATAGGGCAGGACTACGGCATCACTCGCGAGCGCGTCCGACAGATAGAGAATGTGGCGCTTGCCGCCATCAAGAAGTCCGATGCGTTCAAAAATTCGCGCGGCGTGTTCGACGAGCTTCATGGACACCTAGACAGGCTTGGCGGCATTGTTGCGGAGGAAGACTTCCTTAACACCGCGGCGAAAGATGAAGGACTCCAAAACCATATTCATCTCTATCTCGTGTTGGGCGATCAGTTCAATAAGCATAAAGAAGACGACCACTTCGCAGCACGATGGAGCGTGGACCACAAGACAGCTGCGCGCGTGCACGATGCACTACTCTCTCTCTATGAGGAGGTGGATGAGAGCGATCTTATTCCCGAAAAGGAAATCGTCGATCGTTTCCTCGCTCGCGTGGAGGCGCCTGCTCATCACAAGAATCCGGACACAGCTCGCCGCTGGCTCGCTCTCTCCAAAGTGCTCGGCAAGAATGCGCTCGGCGACTGGGGCAAAATGGAATCTCCAAATATTTCTGCGAGAGGCATTCGCGACTACGCATTCTTGATTATCCGCCGGCATGGTTCCCCGATGCACTTCACGGAAGTGGCGAAGGCGATTACGGAAACTTTCGGCAAAAAAGCGCATGTCGCAACTTGCCACAACGAGCTTATCAAAGACTCACGATTCGTTCTCGTTGGCCGCGGGCTCTATGTGCTCTCTGAGTGGGGATATATGGGCGGCGTAGTGCGCGACGTGATAAGCAACCTTTTGAAAAATGAAGGTCCGATGACAAGGCAGGAGATTGTTGACCGTGTGATGAAAGAGCGATATGTGAAAGAGAATACCATCGTCGTAAATCTCCAGAACGGGAAGCATTTCCAAAAAGATCAGAAAGGACTGTACTCTGTTGCGGCGTAAGCGTAATTGGAACTAGTTTTTGTTTTTGGATATGTGCGCTACAATGTTTGCATGCTATTGTTTGATTTTTTAGGGAGTATATTTGACGGAATGCGGCTTCTCTTTTCGTTCGCGCCGTTTTGGCTTCCGGTGCTTCTGGGGTTTGTACTCTGGGAACTCTGGAAGCTCTATACCCAGAGAATGTGGATGTCCCAGATGAAGTGGGTGCTTCTGGAGATTACGCCGTCCATGAATATTCAGAAAACGCCGCTTTCCATGGAAGTTATTTTGACTGCGCTTCACCAAACCAATCTGGGGAATTTTTTCGAACGGATCTGGCTCGGCAGAGTAATGCGGTGGTTCTCGCTTGAGATCGCCTCCTTCGGCGGAGAAGTGCGGTTCTTCGTTCACACCGAAGAGCGGTTTAAAAATTATATTGAAGCGCAGTTTTACAGCCAATATCCGGATATTGAAATCCGCGAGGTGCCCGATTATACGTATGGCGTGGAGTACGAGGGAGATAGCGATGAATTGAAGGTTTGGGGAACGGAATTTATACTTGCGAAACCCGATCCGTACCCCATTCGCACCTATGTTGATTTTCAGCTGGACAAATTGCCGCAAAGGGAAGAGGCCGAAGAAGCGAAAACCGACCCACTGACGTCCACTGTTGAAGTGATGAGTGCCATCGGCCCGTACGAGCAGGTGTGGCTCCAGATACTCGTTCAGGCCTCCGCATCCCGGTTCAAGAACCCGGCCTCCTGGTTCGGGCACCGCGGCTGGCAAAGCGAGGCGGAAGACCTCCTGAAGAAATTCAAGGAAAAGTCTCTTGAGGGGCCGCTTTCAAAAGGCGAACAGGAAGTGATGGTTTCCATTGAACGCGAGATCTCCAAGCTCGGTTACGATTGCGGCATACGCCTCCTGTATCTTGCGCCCGGGGAGCATTTCAACACGGCGCAGATATCGGGATGGCGCGGAATTTTCAAGCAGTATTATTCGGGGCTTTTGAACAGCTTCAAGCCGAAAAATGCGACCGATGAGGAATACCCGTTTCAAAAGTATTCTTACAGCCTGGATGAACTCAAATTCCAGAAAGTGGAGACGATGAAGCGGAAAATGTTCAATGCGTTCCGCGAGAGGTCGTACTTCTACCGGCCGTATAAAAGAACGCCGTTCGTCTTGAACACCGAAGAGCTTGCGACGATTTACCATCTGCCCGGACGAGTCTTCCCGACACCTTCGCTTGTCCGCGTCGCCACGAAACGCTCCGAGCCGCCAACTAACTTACCCGTATGAATTACGTATACCGTCTGGAAAATATAATACATAACGTGAAATCGTTTCTCGTGCGCCGTGAAGCGCGCATCGCGAGTATTATACTTGCTGTTCTCTTCGTCGCCGGAGGAACGGTGGGGTTTTTCGTATCTCCGCCGAGCGGGTTTCCTTCCGGCAAAATAGTGAAAATAGAGGAAGGAGAAACTCTCCGCGCGACGGGCCGGCTTTTGTCCGATAAAGGGCTCGTACGTTCGCCGCATTTTTTCGAGCTCATTTCACGGATGTCTTTTGCAAAAGGTACGGTCGTCGCCGGGGAATATCTTTTTCGCGATCCGGAAAATGTCTGGAAGATTGCGGCAAGGCTGGGTTCTGGAGATTTCGCGATTCCCCGAGTGAAAGCAACCATACTTGAAGGCATGACTATATCGGACATTGCGGCGGTGCTCGAAGAAACGATACCGAATTTTGATTCCGGCCGTTTCGCATTGGTGGCGCAGGGCCATGAAGGATACCTGTTCCCCGATACGTACGAATTCTCAGAAAGGGTTACTCCGGAGGAAGCAGTTTCAAAGATGATGGAAAATTTTGAAAAAAATATCGCGCCTCTCCGCGCCGAGATATCATTCTCCGGGCATACGCAGGCGGAAATTATTGCTATGGCTTCCATCATTGAGAAAGAGGCCGGCACCGATGAGACGCGGAAGATGGTATCGGGAATTCTCTGGAGGCGCATTGAAGAGAATATTCCGCTTCAAGTAGATGCCGCGTTCAACTATGTGAACGGGAAGAATACGTTCCAGCTTTCTCTTCAGGACCTGCGCGTCAATTCGCCGTACAATACGTATCGTTACAAGGGGCTTCCGCCGACGCCGATCGCCAATCCGGGGCTGAACTCCATTGAGGCGGCGCTTCGACCGACTGATTCGCCCTATTTTTTCTACCTTTCCGACAGTGCCGGGAACATGCACTATGCCGAAGATTTCGAGGGGCATAAGAGAAATAAACGAAAATATTTAAATTAAAAATCACACCCCCATGTCCCCCTCCATCCCACCATCTC
>CAZRNX010000074.1:0-3492 GCA_964601555.1 uncultured Candidatus Saccharibacteria bacterium
TGACAAAGAATAGCATGTAGTATACATACAAGTTGAGTGTTACAATTTAACCACTGAGGAGGTTACAGAGAATATGTGCGGAATAGTTGGCGGCATTTCTAAAGTTGATATCGTTCACACCTTAATAGAGGGGCTGAAGCGCCTTGAATATCGGGGCTATGATTCGGCGGGGATTGGTGTTATCAACGAATCAGGGGCGCTTCAACGCACGAGAGTTGCGGGCAAGGTCTCCGGTTTGGAGGCGGCGCTGAAAGAAAATGAAATCTCCGGCAATCTCGGCATTGCGCATACACGGTGGGCGACGCATGGCGAGGCAAACGAAGTGAATGCTCATCCTCATATCTCCGGCGGAATTGCATTAGTCCATAATGGAATAATCGAGAACTATAAGGATTTGAGAAAGAAACTGGAAAATACGGATTACGTATTCACTTCAGACACAGACACGGAAGTGATCGCTCACTTGCTTAATCTCTATTTGATGAAATGGGTGAACCCGCTTCGGGCGGTTCTTGAGACGATCAAAGAGCTGGAGGGTTCTTACGCCCTGGGCATTATCGATGATTCAAAGGAAGACCGCCTCATCGCCGCGCGGAGGGGAAGTCCGCTGGTGATCGGTCTTGGCAGAGAGAAGGGAAACTTCATCGCCTCTGACGTCTTTGCGCTATTATCAGTCACCAATCGTTTCATTTTTTTGGAAGACGGCGACGTGGCGGATATATACACAGACAAAGTAACCGTCTATGACGCTCATGGGAATGAGGTTGTACGGCCGATTAAAATTTCGCAACTTTCTGCCGATGTCACAGACAAGGCGGGGTATTGTCACTATATGAAGAAAGAAATCTTCACACAGGCTCGGGCAGTAGCGGATACCCTGGAAGGAAGGGTTAGTAATGGCAGAGTTGCCGAAGATCTCTTTGGGTCGGAAACGAACCGAATCTTGTTCAAAACCGATCCTCTTACGAATTTGTTTCCGATTAATTTCGTCAATATCGTCGCATGCGGTACAAGCTTCCACGCCGGTCTTGTCGCGAGCTATTGGCTAGAGTCAATCGCAGGAATTCCTTGCAAAGTTGAGGTCGCGAGCGAATTTCGGTACAGAAATCCGGTCATTCGCCCCAATACGCTCTTTGTCACACTCTCGCAATCGGGCGAAACGGCGGACACGCTCGAGGCTCTTCGACTAGCAAAGCAAATGGGCTGCAGAAGGACACTTGCTATCTGTAATACGCCGGAGAGTTCACTTACTCGGGAATCGGACCTTGTTTTCCTTACCAAAGCCGGAGTAGAAATCGGCGTGGCATCTACGAAAGCATTCACTACTCAACTCGTGGCGCTCTCCCTCCTCCTTATTTTGCTTGGACGGAAATGTGGAAACTTATCACCCGAGCAAGAAAGGAAGATGGTGGATTCACTCAAGACGCTCCCGGGGAAGATTAGTGTCGTGCTCTCGCTTAATGAGCGCATAGAGACTCTCGCTGAGGAATTTATTGACAAACAGCATACACTCTTTCTTGGACGCGGTACGATGTATCCGATTGCAATGGAAGGCGCGTTGAAGCTTAAGGAAATTTCATATATCCACGCCGAAGCGTACCCGGCGGGCGAGTTGAAGCACGGACCGCTTGCGCTTGTGGATGGGGATATGCCGGTCGTCGCCGTCGCGCCGAACAATGAACTCCTCGAAAAGCTAAAATCAAATCTTGAAGAAGTTCTGGCTCGAAAGGGGAAGATTTTTGTCTTCGCGGACGAGGGGACGGAGTATGATAACGGCACGGTTGTTGTTGTCCCGGGAACTCGAAACGCCGGTGAGCTCGTTCTGCCAATCCTGCATTCCGTTTCGCTTCAGCTTCTGGCATATCATGTTGCCGCGCTCAAAGGTACGGATATCGATCACCCGCGAAATTTGGCGAAGTCAGTAACCGTGGAGTAAAAGTAACGCAGAGTAATTGTACATTTTTTATCTCGCTCATTGACTCCATCGCCCTTGCCCTCTTCAAACAGAAGCAGAACATCCAAACGAAGCGCTCGCTCTTCCAAATCATCGAACCGCCCTGCTCGTACAAAACCCTTGTTACGAGCGTAAATCGGGCCGCAACTCTTGCGGTTCGCACCATCTCTGTTCTGCTTGCCGTGAATGGGAGGAATACTCACATTGTGAAGCACACGAACGCAACTGACATCCCCGTCTGTATGAACAAGAATACCAAAAGGCACAAGACCATGGCCGCTCTCTCAGAGTGGAGCAAGACCGGAAAACGCTAGTTTTATGGGCTGAAACTGCACTTAACGAGCGGTTTCAATGGGAAAATCCTTGCTCTGCGCTTCACCCCAGGGAACGGAAACGACAGAGATATCTGCAGGAAGATGAATGAGAAACTAAGGGCTCTTCCGAAAATAACTCCCCCATCTCGCCTCCAAATTTTCCCAATCTCCGACTTTTCTTCCGTCAAAAATCTTTCACTGCAGCTGCTGCTGCACCTCAAGATTTTTTCAGTCAGAAAAAATCGAATCTTGGAAAAATTTGAAACCGAATCTGGAGAAGTTATTTTCGGAAGAGCCCTAAGAGGCATCTTCGTCACAGGTGCTGGGTACGGCACTGTTTTCATGGGATTGAGGGATTTCGTAATTCAAAGTTTATCTTGGTAAAAATGTCAAGTTTGTTTCAACTCCAAGACTACCGGACAGTGGTCGGAGCCGTAGACAGTGCTTAAAATATCGGCGGATTTGAGGCGCGGGGCGAGGTTCCCACTTGTGAAAAAGTAGTCCAAGCGCCAGCCGACATTTCGATCTCGCGCAGCAGTCTTCATGTCCCAGTAGCTATACGCCTCTTTTTTGTTGGGATGAAAATGCCGGAAAGTATCGATGTAGCCAGACGCGACGACTTCATCAAGCCACGCGCGCTCTTCGGGGAGGAAGCCGGTATTTTTCTCATTCTCTTTCGGCCGCGCAAGATCGATCTCCTCATGCGCGGTATTGATATCACCGGTGAAAATTATCTTCTTTCCAGCTCTTTTTAGCTTTTCTATATATGCAAGAAATTCGTCATAAAAATCGAGCTTGTATTTGAGCCGCACGGGGCCGCCCCCGCCGTTGGGAAAGTACACATTCAGCAGAACAAAGTCATCATAATACGCTACTATCAGCCGCCCCTCTTCGTGGTGTTCATCTTCGCCCTCACCATTCTTACCGTTCATGATGTACGTCACTTTTTTCGGCTTGATTTTTGTATACAACGCAACGCCACTATACCCCTTCTTCTCGCGCGGGTGAGTGAAATATGATTCATAGTCCGGAATATTTTTTACTTCGTCGGGCAACTGACTCACTTCTGCTTTTACTTCTTGAATCAGGAGAATGTCGGGATCTTCTTTCTTCACAAACGGCAAAAACATCTCTTTCCTATGCACCGCCCTCAAACCGTTCACATTCCATGAGATGAGTTTCATATGGATAGCATAAGTGAGAAAAGTTGTTGGAGCAAGGGCT
>CAZRNX010000075.1:0-3477 GCA_964601555.1 uncultured Candidatus Saccharibacteria bacterium
GGCGATAAATTTCTTTTCTACTCACTAATCACACGAAGCACTTCTTCAATCGTCGTGGTGCCTTGCGCGGCTTTGAAGAGGCCGTCTTCGATCATGGTAATCATCCCCTCTTTCTTTGCCTGTGCCTCAATCTCGTCCGTTGGCGCGCCTTTAAGTACCAAATCCTTGATTGTTGGGGAAACCTTAAGCACTTCGTGAATCACCGCGCGACCGCTATAGCCATTTTCGCATTCCGTGGAAGGCTTTGGCTTGTAGAAATGGATGGTATTCCACGTATCATCTTTCTTTACTATCTTCTCTTCCTTTAGAAATTTAAGCACCTTGTCCAAATCAAAATGCTTCTCAAGCGACGCGAGTTCTTCTTGTGAAAGCAGGTATTTTTCTTTTACTCCGCAAAGCCGCCGCACAAGACGCTGTCCGATGACGATGTTAATAGTGGAAACAAGAAGGAAAGGCTCCACGCCCATGTCCACAAGCCGTGGCACTGCGCCCGCCGCGGAATTGGTGTGAAGCGTGGAAAGCACGAGGTGGCCTGTGAGCGCGGCGTTGACCGCAAGCCCCGCCGTCTCCTTGTCGCGGATCTCCCCCACCATCACAATATCTGGGTCTTGGCGCACAAGGGAGCGGAGTCCGTCAGCAAACGTGAAGCCGATATCGGGGCGCACCTGCGTCTGGTTAACCCTTTGCATCTGATATTCTACAGGGTCTTCTACGGTAGAAATATTTACATCGGGCGTATTTAAAATATCAAGAATGGTGTAGAGCGTCGTTGACTTCCCCGAGCCGGTTGGTCCTGTGACCAATATCATCCCGACTTTCTGCTTGCTCGCCACATGCACCAGCTCGAGCGATTCGCCGTGGAAGCCAAGGCCCTCAAGGGTAAATCCGCCGCCACCCTCGCGCAGAAGACGCATAACCGTCTTTTCTCCATAATAGGTGGGAAGAATGGAAACACGAAACGCGACTTTCTGATTTCCGTCGTCTATCTTGAATCGGCCGTCTTGTGGCAAGCGCTTTTCGTCAAGTTTTAAATTTGCCAAAACTTTGAGCCGCGCCGTAATCCCCGCCCCTGCTGTTTTCGGCAATATCATTGCATCGTGCAAAATACCGTCAATACGATAACGCACAAGCACCTGATTCTCCATCTGTTCTATATGAATATCGGATGCGCCCTGGATAATTGCATGATGAAGCAGGGTATCCACAATGCGCACCACCGGAAGGTCCTGCGCGAGCTTCTTAAGGTCGGCCTCCCCGCCGCCCTCATCGGCTTTTTCTTGCAGGACCTGAAGGTTTTGCGCTTCTTTCTGAATAATATCGCCGAATTCCGCCTTAAGAGACTTCTGATATTGGAGGAGCACCCCCTTCATAGACTCCGTATCCGTAAGCCTTGCTTTAATTTTCAAGTTGACTTTCTTTTTAATGAAATTGATCGCCTCTAAGTCGTCCGTGTCGAGCATTGCCACCTCAAGCTCCTTATCCGTCTTGTGGTATGCCACAACATTATGATTGCGCGCGATAGGCTCTGGAATAAGGGCGAGAACGCCCGGGTCAACTTTCTCTCCCTTCAAGCTGATAAACGGAATACCCAAGATATACGCCTTCATTTGGCGCAGGTCATCTATGGTGATCCTTCCTTCGTTTACCAAAATGTCCCCGAATTCAGTCCCCGCTCCTGCGTCCTTCGCCTTCTTCTCGGCAGCCGCGATTTCTTTTTCCGGCACGAGGCCCGTGTCGGCCATGAACTTCTTGAGCTGATCTTGATTGACGTACATGAGATAAAATAAACGTACAGTTTATTATACAACGAATCATGCTCCAATGTTCCATAAAAGTGTGGAAAGAAGTTATCCACACTCTTCCCTTGCGGTGTGTTGCAAGGATGGTAAACTTATACCTAGAATAAAAATAAATAAGTTCTCTACATCGAGAACAAAAGACTGTTCTTTCGACAAAAGCATTGAGGGTAAAATAATTCTCAAAAACCCTCACAAATAAAAAGCATCGGCACTCATTGCCGATTTCTCCTCACATAAGCTCGGGAATATCTCCCGAAAACCCTTTCTTCCTTTCATAAAAAAAGAAAGTGTTTTCGCAAGAATTCACGAGCTTATTTTATTTTCCTATAATTTCTTTCACTTCACATTACCACAACGTCCTCCCACGGCAGACCTTTCTTCCCGAAATGGCCGTAGCTGGCGGTTTGTTGGAAGATGGGACGGCGCAAGCCCAATCGTTCGATGATGGCGCGAGGGCGGAAGTCAAAATGCTTTTTAAGAATAGGCGCTAGGGAGCGGCCTTTTTCGTTTACCGCTTCCACCATAAGCGGCTCTGCCATGCCGATGGCGTAGGCGACAGATACGAATGCTTTTTTCGCGTGCCCGTTTGCCACAAGATTTTTTGCCGCGAACCGCGCCATATATGCCGCCGAGCGATCCACCTTGGTCGCATCTTTCCCCGAGAACGCGCCTCCGCCGTGGGGAATCAACCCGCCGTATGTATCCACCATAATCTTCCGCCCCGTGAGTCCGGTATCTGCCGCAAATCCACCCAAGACGAATTTTCCGGTAGGATTTATAAAAATCTCAATCCCATCTGTTTTTTCCGCATTTCTAATGAGTGGCTTGATGAGTTTTTTCATGAGCATTTTGTAAATCTCATCCTGTCCCACATCTTTCGCATGTTGTGTGCTCACGAGCGCCGAGCGCACTTTTCCATCTTGAATCGTCACTTGCGCTTTGCCATCGGGCTTAAGCCACGGCACTTCCCCGCTCTTTCTCAAATCCTCCAAACCGCGAGTGAGAGCATGTACGAGCGGTATGCCCACTGGAAGAAATTCCGGTGTCTCGTCTGTCGCGTACCCGTACATAATACCTTGGTCCCCCGCCCCGTCCTGATCCACACCCATTGCAATATCAGGCGATTGCTTCACGACATGCTCCGAAATATCGAGCTTCTCGTGATACCCAGTGTCGCGGTACACTTTTTGCGCGATTTTCTTCGCGTCAATATTCGCTTTCGTCGTTACTTCCCCGCCGATTACAAGCGTCCCGTGCGCGCCAAATGTTTCCATTGCCACGCGAGACATGGGATCTTGCGTGAGACACGCATCAAGGATCGCATCAGAAACCTGATCGCACACCTTGTCCGGATGCCCAGAGGTCACGCTCTCTACGGTGTACACTTTGGATTGATGAAACATGGTTTAAAAATTATCAATAAACTCTAGCTTGCCCTCCTCCCCTGCCAAGCCTGCCTGCGGTAGGCAGGGGGAGTGGCCAGTACTCTAAACTCATTAATAAAAACTCTCGCCTGTGCGAGTTTATGAAAGTAAAAATATTTACTTATCTCCCTGCCTGCGGTAGGCAGGCCCGCAAAGGGTCGGACTTGGACACTTATCAGCCGATGAGGCTGAAGTTGTCGGCAGGATCCCCGGGAGCCGTCTCCCTCCCCTGCGCTCTTGATAAATATTTGATT
>CAZRNX010000076.1:0-3433 GCA_964601555.1 uncultured Candidatus Saccharibacteria bacterium
CCAACAGACCGCTAAGCGTCCCATCGTGCTGCCGGTGATTCTCGGAGTCTAGTACCACTTGATATTTTGTTCAAGAGGTGGTAGCGTGAGGGTCAGAATCAGGTTCTGTGCTCTTCATAGAGGAGGCGATTATGGCGAATATTTTGGGAACTGCCGTGGTAAAGGCGAAAGCGTTGTTGGACAAAAAGCCAAAGATTACCGACTATACTGCCGTGTGGGAACGGTGGCCGGACACCAGTTTGACCGACGGTCATGTAGTGCTGCACTCCGCTCAGTATCTCTCACGGCTCGTATCTTTTGGACCGCGAGTCAAGGTTTGTCCGATATTCATAGACCGAAAGGTTTCCGGCAGAATGCTCTTACTCTTCAAGCTGGAGCCGAATGCGTATCTTCCGCCGTACAGAGTAGACGGCGCAGAAGAAATCCTCGTCTTAAGCGGGGATATCTCTACAGTTAACGGTAATGGAAGAGTGCTGAAGGAGGGCGCATTCGAAAAGCTACCTCAGGGCCACCATCACGAATGGCGGCATACAACGTCGGGCTGCATCCTGCACGTGCACTATTTCTTCGAGCCGGGGGATTAATACGCCCCAGTACCGCCAATCTTCCCGCGCGCAGTCGTGCGCTTCCGGGAAGTTTTTTTATCTGAAGAAATGTGATAGGATAAATGGCATGGATGACATCAATAAGAAGATAGAGGGGCTCTTCTCGCGGAGCGTCGGAAACTTCCTTGATCCGGACGGGACATTCAAGAAGAAGCTCTTGGCAAAGGCGGCCGGAAAGTACGAAGGCGATGTGATTATTAAATTCGGTGTTGACCCTACGAAACCCGATATTCACCTCGGACACGCGGTGGTATTCCGCCGTTTGCGGCAGATGCAAGATCTTGGCTGCAAAGTGGTTTTCTTGGTGGGCGACTTCACCGTGCAGATCGGCGATCCGACCGGCAAGAGCCGGATACGGCCGGAGGTAGATCAAGAAGAGGCAGAAAAAAATATCCGCACTTACCTCGATCAGGTAGGGAAAATTTTAAATACTGACCCAAAAGTCTTTTCTTGGATTCGCAATTCCGACTGGTATTACGGCGCGACAGACCTTCAGCCCAAAGAGGGGATTAAGGTGTGGCTGGAGAATCGCCTCATTAATCCGCGCTCATTTGCGGGGAAGGCGATACTCTACGAGAACACCCGCATGCAGAAGACGCATCTCGGGCGCTCGGATATAAGAGATGTAACATTGCGCGGCCTTCTCTTCACCCTTCGCCATATCACGCACGGGCGTCTCATTCAGCGTGACATGTTTCAGGAACGCCTCAAGCAGGGCCAGGAGCTCTACATGCACGAAATGCTCTACCCCGTGCTTCAGGGTATTGACTCATTTCTCATTTCGCTCATTTACGGCTCCTGCGATCTTGAGGTCGGTGGAAACGACCAGACATTCAATATGCTCATGGGTCGTGACGTACAGCGAGTTAACAACGTTCCCGAGCAAGCCGTGCTTTCCATGAAGCTCTTAACCGGTCTTAGCGGCAAAGAGAAAATGTCTAAGTCTTTGGATAATTATATTACGATTACGGATGCGCCGGAAAATATGTACGGGAAAATTATGTCCATCCCCGACGCCTCTTTACCAGAATATTTTGAACTCTGCACATACACGTCGATGAAAGATGTGAAAGAAATTTTGAAGGAACTTGAAAATAAAGACGGTTCGGAAGCGAACCCCCGCGACGTGAAAATGCGCCTCGCGCGTGAGATTGTTTCCATATACCACGGCGAAGAGAAAGCGCAAAAAGCCGAGGCAGAATACATAAGCGTTTTCCAGAAAGGCGAACTTCCTGTCGACATACCCGTTGTCTCAATAGCGGATCACAGGAGCATGGAGGCGCAGGAGATTCTGGAACTCTTTTTTTTCGGGCAAGGGGAAAAGAAAAGCCGCGGCGACATCAGGCGGCTTATCGAGCAGGGCGCGATCACCTATCAAGGCAAGAAGCTTATGAGTCCCCACGAGTGCATTTCTCCCGCCCAAGGCGATATCGTAAAAGTCGGCAAAAAGCAGTGGTTCAAAGTCGGCGCGGCGGGGAAATAAAAAAACATGTCTCACCTCGCTCTCTATCGCAAATATCGTCCGAAGGAATTTGGGGAAGTGCTTGGACAAGAGCATGTCGTAGGAGCGCTTTCCGGTGCTATTAAAAACAGCGCTGTTTCGCACGCGTATCTTTTCTCCGGCACGCGCGGCACGGGAAAAACTTCTATTGCGCGTATTTTTGCCAAAGCGATAGGATGCAGCGATGTAGATCTCTATGAGATAGATGCCGCCTCTAACAGAGGGATTGATGACGTGCGTGAGCTGCGCGAGTCAGTGAAAACCTTGCCGTTTGAATCAAAGTATAAAGTCTACATTATAGACGAAGCGCATATGCTCACGAAAGAGGCATTCAATGCGCTCTTGAAAACTCTCGAAGAGCCGCCAGCGCACGCTGTATTCATTCTCGCGACAACAGAGGTGCATAAGCTTCCGGAAACGGTGCTGTCGCGATGCCAACACTTCTCTTTCAGGCGCCCGACAACAGAAACAGTGAAAAAGCTTATGGTTGAGAGTGCGAAAAAAGAGGGCTATGATCTCGCGGTTCCCGCCGCGGAAATTATTGCAGCGTTAGGTGACGGCTCGTTTCGGGATTCTTTCGGAGTTTTAGAAAAAGTTATCTCATCTATATCGTCCAAAAAAATTGTTCCAGAAGATATTGAGAGAATTACCGGTGCGCCGGAAACGAAACTCATTCACGACTTCCTGTCTGTTATTGTGAAGCAAGATATTTCCGGTGCGTTTGGGGTTTTACGGATAGTAGAAGAGAAGGGAAGCAATATGAAGCTTTTCCTCGCACTCTCTCTCGACCGCCTCCGTTCGGTCATGTTGCTTTCGTATGCTCCCGATATGCAAGAAATTTTGCGAAGCGAATATACTGACGAAGATTTTAATTTTCTTGAAAATCTTTCAAAAGATCCCCATTCTCGCACGCTTCTCCCGAATATTCTTACCGAACTCCTAAATGCCGAGCGTCTCACTGCACGCTCCTCCATCCCCGCCCTCCCCATCGAACTTGCGGTGGTGAAGGTATGCAATCAAGTTTGAAAACCTCCTCCAAATAAGCTATTGTTGGATGTATTGGGGGATCGTCTAACGGTAGGACAGGAGCCTTTGAAGCTCTCAATCTAGGTTCGATTCCTAGTCCCCCAGCCACATTGTATGAATCGGAAAGGTTGCCTCGCGGCTTCGCCGCTCGGCATTGAATTTGGCGAGGATTTGCCAGTCATTTCTGAACGAAACCGAAACCGCTCGCTCCGCGAGCTGGGGGTTCGAGCCGACTTTTTCAAGATAATTTTTCCTGACTTCTGCCACTCCCTGATCTCCGAAATCCAAACCGCTCTGTTGA
>CAZRNX010000077.1:0-3367 GCA_964601555.1 uncultured Candidatus Saccharibacteria bacterium
ATAGTGTTTAGAAACAAGAGAGGACATTATGTAATAAACGAGTAAACTGATGAAGCTCCCCACCACAAGGAGGGACACACCGAGCGAGTTCGGTGCGCGCCCAAACTCATTCCCGTGGGGAGATAGAAGTTCAAACCCCATGAGACCAAATACATCCGATAACCAGAATGCTGGAATAAAAGAGATAGTGGCCAAGATAGGTGCGTCAAGTAATCCCATCAATAATAGCCCAAACAATGCACTGAGCACGTTTGCGCCAAGTAGAATCCCGAATGTGATCCAAGTGATTTTTGTAGGTTTCAGAAGACTCATAGTTGTTATTGTTAGTTATTCACGACGAATTATTGGTACTTGTGTTCTCTTGTGCTTGTAAAGAGCGAACGTGAGTGCGTCTTCTTCCTTAATTACTAACGGTTGACTCTCTTTCGTCGCCCGTGGAAAGAGATTGAATTTTTGTGAGACGTATGTGACAATGTGTTTTATACTGTTGAAAGTTTCAGTCATAACAAAAGGCTGTCTCCCAAAGAGCCGATCTTTTGTTATTGTACCGTGTACTGAAAATTATGACTGTGGAAAAATGGAATTTTGTAATTCAGAGCGCTGAACTAACTCCCGAATCCTCTTGATGTTCGCAAGAATCTGCATCATGGCTGGTTCGCGAGAGAGTATCCGTGTTCGAACGTCGTCGACGTACCCGCATAATTTTATTGGTAACACTATATAACATGAACACTAAAAGGTCCTCACATGTGTACAGAGTAAATATTGTTTTAGCACTTGTTCTTATTGGCGCGATTTCGTACTTTATGTCCAGTCAGCGGCACCCCAACGTAAGCGATAAATTAGAAAAAGACGCTGTGTCTGATACAAATGGTGAAAAAGTAAATGCGATTTCGCCGACGGATGTTGAGAGACAGATCATACCTCCAGGATATGATGCACATCGCATAGATGTGAAATATCTAATAGGAACAGACATTTCAAACCCTCTATCGCTCATTCCAGCAGAATTTCGAGATGACATTGGCAACATTGCGCGTTTAGCGCCAGCGTCAAGCTCGGAATTTCGCTGGCTTCGTTTTGATTTAAAAACTTCAGCTGATGCAGCCATCTTTATAACCCAATTGCGGGCACTTCATTGGGTGGAAATAGCGGAATTTGCGCCACTGCCGACTTCTCCTCCGGATATTCCTTAGCTAGAGTATAGAGTACTTAACTTCTCCTTGACACACAATCACTTCGCTCATCGCAATGTGGGAAATCCATTGCATGAGTTTTTCATGATGATAGAGTGGAGTTATATGGGAAACTCACAAGAAGTTTTTTCTACCACTACTACTACTAGCGTTGAGACACAACCACAACTCACTCACGCTGAGAAGGCTGGTGCGGGAGAGAGACTTGTTGCGGGGGAATATCGCGACAAGATTCGCGCGCAAGAAATATTGGCCGTGATACATAATATTATTCAAAAACAAGCCCCCAACAACTAGCATGGATTTAGAGGGGACAATTAGGAATGCGGGCGAATATCTCCTTGCTCGTGCGAAGATTGAGACCGAGCTTGCGCGGGGTATTTTAACGCGCGCTCGCGAGTCGGGGGATTATTTCCGAGAGAAAGCGGCGGCGAAACTTGTTGCGTATCACGAAGAAGAAGAAAAACTGATGCAGCATTTTGTGGAAATAAAGGGAGGATATCCCGAGCTTGCGGCTGCGCTTGAGCAGCAGAAGCCGTACCTTGCTGTGCTCTGGGCGGAAGCACTCGCGCAGTGGGAAGAGGTGCTAAAAAGCCATCCATGAAGAATACTTCTCCCGAAGTACAAGGACACCTTGATGTTTTGCGAACTCTCCTTATGCCCTCAGGGCTCCTTCTCGACCATATTGCTATTTTCGTAATCTCTTTGGAATTCATTACTCGGCAGTGATAAAAAATAGACGCTGATCTCCCATGATTTTTGGTTTAAACACAAAGTGCTTACCATCTGGGAGCCAGAAACCAACATCAGAGAGCGAAGGAACTCTTTGCATATTGAAGTGTACCCCTTTTTTAAGACAACAAGTCAACGGTTGTTTTCATAATACCGCTACCATGGATTTTCGCATTCTCCTGGCGGCATCTTAAGCGCAAGACTATATTTGGGTCGCGCCGAAAACGCCACAGGAACACACGTGGACTTCCGGATTTATTTAGAGTAGAGTAACTTCGGATTCAACTAATTAGCTGACTATTTTGGCTTTTTGATAAGTTTATATTAGAGAAAGAGAGGTAGCTCATGCAACAAAGAAGTAAGTATGCGGAAGATGGGGTGGATGTCGGCGAGGAGGCGAAATTCAGTCAAGTTGCCGCGTTGGTATGCAAAGGGAGCCACTTAAATTCGACGTTTGTGCAAGTGGAGGATCTTTCAGAAGGCAATTTTCGTGGACCAACGCCATTTACAACACGAAACCTTCCGGTAGGGTATTCACTGGAGCCATCGGCAGATGGTATCGGCAAGAAAGGAGTGTTGCACGATGCTGCAGGAACGCATCACCTCGCAGCGTACGACCTTTTCGCCATGACCGGAAGCGACGTTGTGCGTTCCGGAGGCAAACCGCTCACTTTGACGAATGTGCTCGATGTGGTCGCGGTGGGAGATGAAGGGAGTAAAGAGAACGAAATTTATAAGAGCATCATCTTCGGTCTTGGGAAAGTGGCAAGGCAGGTTGAAGTTGTGCTTCTGAAAGGCGAAACGGCGCAGATGGGAATTTGCATCGGATCGCCGATTCGCCACTCAAAGACGAAATTTAATTGGTCCGCGACCATGATCGGCGCGTATCATTCCGACAAAGAGATTACCGGGAGTTCTCTGGTACCCGGACAGGTAGTCATCGCGCTTAAGGAAGAAGGGTTTCGGTGCAACGGCATCACCGCCGTCATTGCCGCGCTTCGCATGAAGTTTGGCGAGAAATGGTGGCAGAACCCTAACGACTCGGCGCGCAGTAGTATTCTCGCAGCAGCTGAACCATCAGTACTCTATGATATGTTTATAGCGACACTTCACGGTTGGCGTCATCCGCAATTTATTCCAAAAGTAAAGTTGCATGCGGTTGCGCATCTCTCTGGTGGCGGCATAAAAGAGAAGTTCGCGAAAGATATTCTTTTCCCGCGCGGACTTTCGGCCGTTTTGGATAAGTTATGGCGACCGCCGGTTATAATGCGTCAGTGTGCCAAGTGGCGGGGCATCCTCGATGACGAATTTTACGAAACATGGAATGGCGGTCAGGGCATGCTTCTTGTTGTTGACGATGGCAAGGATAGGGAGAGATGTCTTCGCATTGCAGCTGAATCGGGTATTTCCGCAAAAGTCGCTGGGAGGATTACACATTA
>CAZRNX010000078.1:0-3297 GCA_964601555.1 uncultured Candidatus Saccharibacteria bacterium
AACGCTTGACTTTGGTGCCGTAGTCCTGTATCTTTTTATTTATAAGCTGCGAAGACAGAAGGGGGTCAGATGTAATATATGACCTTAAACTGCGCCCTTCCGAGTAGGTCGATACATCCAGCTTTTTAGTAGGCTGTTTTTTATTGTATGGCTATCAGCAAAGCAAAAAAAGAAGAAATCCACGAAAAGCTCTCAAGTATTGCCACAAGCGCTGGTTCGCGGGTATTTGTGAAGTTCAGCGGACTTTCTGTCGCCGAAGCGACGGCAATGCGTGCGGATCTTCGAAAGGCCGGCGTAGGATATACAGTGGCGAAAAAGACGCTCTTACGGCGCGCATTCGGGGGAGAGAAGGGGAGTGGGAATATTGAAGGAAAGATGCCGGAACTCCCGGGAGAAATCGCTCTCGTGTACGGCCTGCCTGCGCAGGCAGGGGAAGATTCTCTTGCCCCCGCGCGGGAAATTTACAAGTTCCAGAAGATGTTGAAAGAGAAGCTCTCTATCGTCGGAGGAGTGTTTGAAGGAAAGTTTGCGGACCATGTACTCATGCTTTCTATTGCGACGATTCCGGGGAAGCAGGTTCTTCTCGGCCAGTTCGTGAATCTTATCAACTCTCCGATTCAGGGATTTGTGATGGCGCTGAGTGAAATTGCAAAGAAGAGGGAAGGGTGAGATTTTCCTCCTCCTTTTGCCTTGTGGGAGGTGCCCGATAGGACGGAGGGGTAATTGTAATACTACTAACTAAAAACTAAAATATGTCAGACGAAACAACAGAAACAAAAATTGTGGGGCAAACGGCGGAGACAGGAGCCGCGGAAGAGAAAATAAAAGTTCCCCCGAAGTTTAAGGCCATAGTGGATACTATCGATGCAATGAGCGTGCTTGAACTCCACGAGCTCGTCAAGTTCTTGGAGAAGAAGTTCGGCGTTTCGGCTGCGGCGATTGCAGCCGCCCCGGGAGCAGCGTCGGGAGGCGCAAGCGAAGCAGCGGAAGAGAAGAGCTCGTTCAATGTTGAACTCTCGGCAGCCGGAGATCAGAAGATTGCCGTGATCAAAGCCGTGAAAGAAGTGCTCGGCCTTGGCCTCAAAGAAGCGAAAGATCTCGTCGAGGCCGCTCCCGCCATGTTGAAAGATGGTATGAAGAAAGAAGACGCCGAAGCGCTGAAGAAGAAGATCGAGGATGTTGGTGGGAAAGTAACGCTGAAGTAAATATTACTGGATATTGGTTTGCAATTCAATATTTCGTGGTGTACTCTTTACGTTGGGGCGAAAACACACAACTCATTACTGGAGGACAGACATAAAATGTCTAAGATTATTGTTGCAGAGAATGCGCCAGCGCCGCTTGGGAATTATCCGCATGCTCGATGGGGCGCTGCGGCGCCCTTTTTCTGTAGTCTTTTGCTTTATTTTCACTCATGAGTACAATAGGAGCATGGAAATCATCGGGAAACTCATGGGAAGCGAGGAAAAGGTGAAAATCATGCGGTTATTTCTTTTAAACCCCGAAACGCCTTTTGATCCGGTCTCAATCTGCGAACGCAGCAAAATAACCAGAGGCGCGCTTAGGCGCGAGATTGGAAATCTATTGAAGATCGGCTTCGTTCGGCCGCGGAGCTTCGTGAAGGAGATTGAGAAAAAGCGGCACAGCACAGTGAAAATTTCAAAGAAACGCATGCACGGCTGGCAGCTCGCTCCCGAGTTCCCGCTTCTTTCGCCGGTGCGCAAGCTCCTGATTTCTGCCGAGCCGCTCAAGCCGGAAGACATAGTAGAACGATTTCGCAAGTCCGGGAAGCTTCAGCTCGTCATTGTTTCCGGCGTTTTCATCCAGAATGACGACAGCCGGGCGGATATTCTCATTGTCGGCGACAACTTACGGCGCAAGGCGATAGAAAATACGCTCCGCTCCATTGAAGCGGAAGTGGGAAAGGAGCTCGCGTATGCGTATTTTGAGACGGCGGACTTTCTCTATCGTCTCAATATATACGACAAATTTATCCGCGACATTCTAGACTATCCGCATGAGAAAATTTATGACAAGCTCGGCATCGTCTAAGACGACGATTTTTGCCGTTATTATTCCTATAGTTCTTGCGGGAGTCTTCTTTTTCGTACAAACAGAGATATCAAGCCAAGATCATCAACAGTATGAATATGCTCTGGTTCGCGTGGCATTTCCAACCCGCAATGTTTCCTTAACGGCTCAAATTGCCGACACTGTAGGAAAAAGAACGCTTGGACTTTCGGGCCGCGAGCATCTCGCGAACGGTTCCGGAATGCTGTTTGTTTTTAAAAAAGAAGGCTTGTACGGCTTCTGGATGAAAGACATGCACTTTGCTATAGATATTCTTTGGTTTGACAGCAACTTGCAGCTTGTTGACATGTGGCAGAATGCAAGCCCCGACTCATATCCGAAGATTGTGGAATCGCGCTCTCCCGCGCGGTACGTGCTTGAAGTTCCCGCCGGTTTTGCGCAGAAATACTCTCTTGCAATCGGCGACGCAATGCAGATAGGGGATTGATTTTTCTTTTCTACCCTGATACAGTAATAAGCATGCAATGAGGCATACAACATTGCGGGGTGGAGCAGTCTGGCAGCTCGCAAGGCTCATAACCTTGAGGTCGCAGGTTCAAATCCTGTCCCCGCTACAAGAAAACAAAGATGTGCCGTGAGCTTTCGGCGTATTTTTGTTTATCCACAACTGACTTAAATAGCCGATACTATATCTTATAGTTATATATGGCTAAGTTCAGAAAAAGAATTGAGGCACATCGGCAGAAAGTGTATGAGAATTATGATACGTATTACGGCGTATTGCACCTGAAAGTCCGCAGAAGCGCAAATCTAAAGTACCGGATACTCGGTCTCATAGACGCAATGAAAAAAGCAAGTATAATTAAGCCGACGTAGCTTTTTTGGCTAGCGGTTATGGGCAGAGGGCAATAATATGAAAATGAAAAGACAATGCTTATATGCCGGCGTAGCTCAGTTGGTTAGAGCGGGCGTTTCATAAGCGCCATGTCATAGGTTCAAGTCCTATCGCCGGCATCAAGGAGTGTAAAGTGTAGTGTTAACACTTATTGCGGCTGTAGCTCAACGGTAGAGCACTCGCCTGTCACGCGAGAGGTCGCGGGGTCAGCACCCGTCAGCCGCGCAATTAAAAAATTTCAGTTCGCCGTTGTAGCTCAGTCGGTAGAGCAGCGCCATGGTAAGGCGCAGGTCATCGGTTCAATCCCGATCAACGGCTCCCTCTTTTGCCAAGGCTACAGAGGGCAAGCCTACACCATGCTTGCCCTACGA
>CAZRNX010000079.1:0-3263 GCA_964601555.1 uncultured Candidatus Saccharibacteria bacterium
GGCTTTTACGATCAAACCGGTTTTTGTTTTTGTATTCGCGATTAAGTTTATGACTGTGGAGAGAGAGTCAAGTGGCTTTCCCCGCCAATTTTTCGATATCATGCTGAAGAGTCGGTGCTCGATCTTGTTCCACTTGCTTGTGCCGGGAGGAAAGTGTCTGACGTGGATCGTAAGGCCAGTCTCGTCCGCAAACTCCTGCAGCTTTACTTTCCACAGTTTCGAGCGAGCGGCATTTGATCCTCCGGAGTCTGCGGTGATGAGGAGTTCTTCCGCTTTCGGATACCTCTCTCTTCCCATGTAGCGCCACCATCTTCGAATACTCTCGACGGCGAAGGCCGCTGTGTCATGGTTGATGCCGACGTTCACCCATCCCTTGTTTTCAATGAGATCATATATGCCGTAGGGGATCGCCTTCCCCTTCTCTTTATCGGGGAAGTCGTGCATATTGACTTCGACTGGTTTTTTGCTTTTGCTCCACTCTCGCCCGTTGTTCTTGTAGTTGCCGATGTTTTCTTTCTTTTTCGTATCAACGGATATGCAGGGCTGATTCTTGTCCTGCTGTTCCTTGATGCTTGTTGTTATGAAGCAAAACTGTTCGTCTCGATCCAGATGATCGGTTCCCTCGCGCCGTTTCCGACTGGACTGGAGGCTGTAGCCCGAAGCTCGGAGGAGGCGATACACGGAGGGCTGGCTCACGGTATGTCCTCGTCTCTCTAGCTCCTCGGCAATGTTCCTCGTGCTTTTACTTGTCCATTTGAGCGGGGACCCGGAGTCTCCTCGCTCATGCGGAGCAACCGCTTCCTCCATGTCGGCGTAAAGAGTATTGTCATCGTGAACGAGCGTCTTTCTCCCTCCTCCGCTCCTGCGAACACGGTTATGGGGCGCTCCTTGAGCGGCGTCTTCCACCTCCCGCAGTCCGGCGACAATCGTATTGCGATCCATATGGATTGCTTCTGAGAGAATCGCTATGCCTCCTCGTCCAAGCGCTTTCGCTTCGCTCGCCGCCCAGACGCGCCGTGTTCGCTCGTTTAAGAGTTTTTTCAATCCGTTGTATTTCATGCGTATGGTGGCGATATGTTTGTCGCGGCTCACATCGCTATTTTACCACCCCACGCCATATTCTCCTGTGGATAAGTAGTGAAGTTATTTTGAATGGGTTGGTAATCACCTGCAAGGGTGCATTCTCCGTTTATCCTTCGCTGTTTTCCGGGCAGCTCGGATGCCCTTGCCGGCCAACACGGGTTCACTGGTGTTTGGGGCTGGAGAACCGCCGACGACCCTTTCGGATTCCCGATTGCTCGGGACACCCTGGTCTGTGGCTCCTGTTCCTCGGGAGAAGCGAGACAGGCAGGATTTGGTTACCTGCTTGCGATGTGTACTGCTGGGCACACCTGAAAAACCACCGGACCTCAGTCCGATGGTTGTTTACTCCGCTTCATCCTCGCTCTATCTATTTCCCTGAGGCCTTGTTTGCGGAGGCGCACTGATGTCGGAGTGATCTCCAAGTATTCATCTTCCGCGATGATTTCTAAGCCGCGCTCGATGGTAAGCGTCCAAGCGGGGATGAGATTGATCGCTTCGTCGGTGCCGGATGCTCTCACATTTGTTAATTGTTTGCCTTTTAATGGATTGACGGGTATCTCTTCACCCTTGGAGGTATTGCCGATTACCATGCCTTCGTATACTTCCGTTGCGGGACCGATATAAAGGATTCCGCGTTCTTGGAATCCCCACAGTGCGTAGCCCGCCGCTTTGCCGGTTGCGATGGAAATCATAGAACCGGTCGGCTTCTTCCTGATTTCGCCCGCAAACGGACGGAAGCCAATCACGCGAGAGGCAATGATGCCCTGGCCCTTCGTGTCCACGACGAATTGATTGCGATACCCGAGAAGCCCCCTCGTTGGACCTTCCAAAACGATGCGCATGGTATTCTCGTGTTGCTTCATATTCATGACAACCGCGGCTCTATTCCCCAATTTTTCAATCACCACTCCTTGATGCTCTAGTGGCACGTCTATTGTAATTTCTTCAAACGGCTCCTGTTTCATCAGTCCATCTGGGCCGTCAACTCTTTTGAAAATCACTTGCGGCTGCGAAACTTGCAGTTCGTATCCTTCGCGCCGCATGTTTTCCAGAAGTATAGCAATATGAAGTTCTCCGCGGCCGTACACTCTGAATTTGTCGCCTTCAGAAAAATCGATGTGGAGCCCCACATTCACCTCAAGCTCTTTCTCCAATCGCTTGCGGATTTGCCGGCCCGTCACGAATTTTCCTTCCCGCCCCGCGAACGGCGAACTGTTCACGAGAAAATCAAGAGCGATCGTCGGCTCATCCACCTGTATCGCGGGGAGGGCTTCTTGGTCGGGAGTCGCGCATACGGTTTCGCCGATGAAAATATCCGGAAGTCCCGCCATGATGACGATATCTCCCGCCTCTGCCTCGCTCACCTCTTCGCGCTTAATTCCTCTGAAAGTAAAAAGTTTGGTAACACGACCCGAGTGACTTTTCCCATCTGTATTTTTTGCATGCACTGTATCGCCGACTTTAATCTTGCCTTCGTACACGCGCAGGATAGCCATGCGGCCCAGAAAATTATCGTACGCCAAGTTAAATGGCTGTGCTCGCAGGGGCCGGTTCGTGTCACTCTGTGCTGCCGGTACTTCACGCAGAATAGTATCGAGCAATGGCGTAAGGTCTTTGGAATCTTCTTCCAATTTTATTTTTGCAACCCCCTCTCGGCCGATTGCATACACGACCGTGAAATTCATCTGATCGTCATTCGCGCCCAAGTCAAAAAAAAGTTCAAGAACATCATCAATAGCAACGTCCGGATTCGCCGCGGGTTTGTCTATCTTGTTCACTACTACTATAGGCTTAAGCCCCAGTTCCAAACTTTTTTTTAAAACAAATCTCGTTTGCGGCATCGGCCCCTCCTGCGCGTCCACAATAAGCAAAACAGAGTCAATAGAACGCAACACGCGCTCTACTTCCGAACCGAAATCCGCGTGGCCGGGCGTATCTACAATATTTATTTTCGTATCTTTATAAAATGTCGCTGTGTTTTTAGAGTAAATCGTAATCCCCCGCTCTTTCTCAAGCGCATTGGTATCCATGCTTTCGCCCGCAACGAACATCCCCGTCTGCCGCATGATGGCATCCGTCAGCGTGGTCTTCCCATGGTCCACATGGGCAATGATAGCGATGTTTCTGATTTCCATAAATTTGCTTGATAACTACAATCAATTTGCTACACTAAAATTGTT
>CAZRNX010000080.1:0-3258 GCA_964601555.1 uncultured Candidatus Saccharibacteria bacterium
TTTGATATAATGAGAATGCTTCTTATTTATAGTCTGTACATACGTCACTGTTTCATAAGAAGCTTTGCGACCCTCATCGAGCAGGGTCGCTTTTGTGAATTGAACGTTCGGGCTTGTTGACAGTAAACCAAGCGACTGCTCGCAAAACTTCGTCTGTAGTACTAATTGGCAGAAGTCAGGATCAGCCAGAGCCCGCGCTAAAGGCGCGGGTGAGGTCAATCTTTCTTCAAATTCAGAATTGTGGACCGTACCGGACTTGAACCGGTCGCCTCATCCATGCCATGGATGCGCTCTGCCAGATGAGCTAACGGCCCATTTTGTTTTGTACCGCCAGTGTAGTATGAAATCCGCCTGTTTTCAACAGGACGCGGGGCCTGTTGTGCTGTATACTATATCTGTATGGAAACGAATACCCAACAGAACGCTCCGGCCCAAACACAAAAGGAAATTTCCTGGCAGGCGCTTGAGTACGCGCATTATGAAAAAACTCCCGACTGGTATTGGGGGCTGGGACTTCTAACCGCCGCCCTGATCGGATTCGCTCTCTATTTGAGCAATATACTCTTTGCTTTTGTGATTGGTATCGGAGCTTTCACGGTTGCAATGTTTGCTGTGCGGAAGCCGAACATAGTGGAATACGTTCTTACTGCTCGCGGGGTAAAGATCGGGTCCCAGCTTTACCCATATCAAACACTTAAACACTTCTGGGTGCACGAGAATGAGGGGAGTGATGAACGGAAGCTCTTGATCGTGTCCGATAGGCCCCTCACCCCCTTGATCGCGATTCCAATACACGGCGATATTTCAACCGAAGAACTTCGCGGTTTTCTTCTTCAGTTTATGGAAGAAGACGAGATACTGTTGCCGGCAAGCCATGCTATTATAAAACTGTTCAAGTTTTGAAACGTAATGCACCCCAATATGGCAAATGCTTTGAAACAAATCATTTCGCTCGCCGTGTTCATCGGCATACTCTATGGAGGAGTCTGGATTTTTAAAGATTGGCGCAGATCGGGAGAAGAGCTTCCCCCCGGACTTACGCTGTATAGCGACGGTACTGCATCATTGATCGGGGTGGTAATAAAAAACGAAACGGGTTGCCGGGGCGGTTCTGCGCTGGGGTGCACCCTCACGGTTCAGTCTGGAAATAAAAGGGTCGAGGTTCAGTATGACACAAGTGACGATTATTTCTGCGCAAATGAGAAAACTGCAGCAATGGGATTAAATATGGACATCGGCCAAAATATAAGAGCAAGTGGTGTGTACCGCAAAGATGGCGACAGCTACTCCGTCAACACGTGCGCCTCGGCGGACTACTATATAGTGGCGGCAAATTAGCGGTTGGAGAAATTTCAACAACTCCTATTTATTCAGCAACAAGCGCCGCATGAAACTGGCAGTAAAATTCTCTCCAAAGAACCCTCCGGGTAAAATGCTTTTTGTCGCCTTCTTTTTGATATCTCTCTTTTTTATAACAAACAACGATCGCTTCCTTGTCTTCGGGCGGAACATCTGCCAAGAAAGTGCGGGTGAATATGCGTCCCTGCGCTGTTTTGTTGACTATTATACTGACAAAACCGCAATGGACGGCCCCGAAAGCGCGCTTGATGACCTAAAGACGCGGTATACCATGGACCTTGTGCCGCGGTGCCATCAGCTTGCCCACGCAATCGGCCGCGCAAGCGAGAAGCTCTCAACTACTATCGGGGAAGCGTTCCAACA
This sequence comes from uncultured Candidatus Saccharibacteria bacterium, assembly GCA_964601555.1. Classification (GTDB taxonomy): domain Bacteria; phylum Patescibacteriota; class Minisyncoccia; order Phycocordibacterales; family CAIJYI01; genus CALMXW01. The sequence goes on from CAZRNX010000080.1 coordinate 1,723, forward strand.
CGGCGACCCCGTCTGTACAAGCGGCTACTACCACGGGGTGATGGAAAGCTATGCGGCTCTCAACAAAGAGGTGTTGGAAAAAGAGAGGATAAACGAGATTTGCCTGACCTTCCGCAAGAGAGGCGAGTTGGTGAAGCTCTATAATTGCGCACATGGGCTTGGCCATGGAATTATGGGCGTCACCTACGACAATCTTTTTATGTCGCTCGAATACTGTGCCGGAATTACCGCACTCTATGAACAGATACAATGTCTCGGCGGAGTATTTATGGAAAACACAACGGCAGACGGCAAAGACCATATTTCACGCAATTTTGCAGAAGATGATATCTTTCACCCCTGTACGGCGGTGAAAGAGGAGTATAAAAAGACGTGCTATTTTCGCCAGCCGCGGCATATCTTAAATGAAACAAATTGGGATTTTGCACAAAGCTTTGCACACTGCGGCGCGCTCGAGAATTCTGACTATAGGAAAGCGTGTTATCGCGGACTGGGAAGAGAGGCGGATGATATTGACAATCCGTATCGCAAAGAAAAAATATCCATATGCACAAATGCTCCCTCAAGAGAGGCGCAGGAAGAATGTGTGACGGGAACAGTGCTCCCTTTCTTCCCCAACCTCGACGAAGCAAGGGTGTATTGCGGGAATTTCGCTCCTTCTTTGGCGAAATATTGCGAGGACATTTCTATAAGCGCCTTCACAACACTTATCTCTTCGCCTTAGGGCTCTTCCGAAAATAACTTCTCCAGATTCGGTTTCAAATTTTTCCAAGATTCGATTTTTTCTGACTGAAAAAATCTTGAGGTGCAGCAGCAGCTGCAGTGAAAGATTTTTGACGGAAGAAAAGTCGGAGATTGGGAAAATTTGGAGGCGAGATGGGGGAGTTATTTTCGGGAGAGCCCTTAAGCCGTTTTCGTTTTGTGTATGAGTTTCGCAAGTCGTGACTTCTTGCGTGCGGCGGTATTTTTCTTAATAACTCCCCTCTTCGCGGCCTTGTCTATCGCCTTATATGCTGCAGAAAGAAGCTTCGTGGCCTCGATGGTATTCTTCGCCGCGACAAGCTTCTTCACTTCTTTTACAGTATTTTTCACCGCTTCTTTCCGGCGGGTGTTGAAAATCCGCTTCTTTTTGGAAGCCCGAAGCGCCTTTTTCGCTGAACTGGTGATTGGCATAGTGGTGATAATATAGCAGATAAAAGAAAAAGTGCAAGAAAATAGCCCGGAGAGTCCCGGGCTATCGTGTTTAAGGGGGCTTATTTTAATTTAATTTCTGCAATCAGTTTTGTTATTTGTTCCGGTTGTGATTGCAGAAGGATAAGTAGTGTCTGTGCGGGACCATGGGGTTTTCGTCGACCTTGTTCCCAGTTTCGAAGGGTGCCTATCGAGACGCCAATACGCTCTGCAAAGTCCTTTTGAGTAAGATATAAAGTTCTTCGTATCTTACCAATATCGATAGGTTCAAGGATTTTTGTTATTTTTACATTTACAGGGTTACCCTGCTTGTAATCCGGTACCTCGCAAAGTCCTTGAACTACT
>CAZRNX010000081.1:0-3251 GCA_964601555.1 uncultured Candidatus Saccharibacteria bacterium
TTTGTACTATGAGGACTGGATTATGAAAAGAGTGATTATTCCGGGGAATATGGGCCCACGGCAAATGCTCTTCGATGCTCTCGCATTTGAAAAACACGCAAAGCAGATTCGTGAGAAACGCGGAGAAACCATCTCTCCCATATGGTACGAGCGAGTGACCGGCTACGGAACATATCTGGACCTTGAGAAAATAAAGGGCGACGGCGATGTTCTCTATTTTCCGTCTTTCGAAACTCAAAAAGACTATGAGTTCGAGATTGCGGGATTGTGCCTGGGCTCAATCCAAACGAAGGATGTCCGCGAAGCTGTTCGGTTCATACGAGACCAGATGCTCTTCACTGTATTTAATGACACAAGTTGCCGGGCTTTCCAGACATACGACATGATGCTCCCGCTCTGGATTGGATTTTCCAAAGGAATAGCAGATAAAGCATTCGGCACCCGGTGGAAGCGCGGTTCCGACTTGGCCATGGACGAAAACGGTGTTTTCAAGATGGACATGCAACTCTGTGTGAATGACACGGTCGTCTGCGAGGACAATTTCCAATCCATCTACTTCACCGATCCACTGACCGGAGCAAGAAGGGCTTGGGGGTTCGCTCAAATAATTGCATGGTTCGGACAAATCAATCAAGGGTTCGTGAAGGGCGACATCATCGGCTCCGGAACGATCGGCAACGGCTCTATTGCTGACGCATTCCCGCAACAAGAATGGTTGAAGGAAGGAGACGTAATTTCCATGACAACCGAAGGTCTCGGGACCCTGACGAACACAATCGGTGTTAAAGAGATGTTTGGTCCGAAAACAGTACGAACATGAAGTAGAGATAACAGCCGGCAGTCCTTGCCGGCTGTTTTACAAATATCGCATGCCAGTATGGCTTCCCTATATCAATGTTTTTAGCTTGTTTACAACTTCTTCCATTATTCCCTCTCCGACCCTTGCAAGAAGTTTCGCCTTTCGCGCCTTCCAGTCCGCATTTTTCACATGATCCGCGAGAATTACTCCCAGAACTCCGTCTTCGTTCACCGCGACCTCAAAGGGGTACCCCTTCGATTTTGATGTAAGAGGACAGACAAGCGCCAGATCGGTCTTCTTATTGTATTCTTTGCGCGATAGAACAAGAGCGGGTCGACGGCCTTTTTGCTCATGGCCTTCTGCTGGATTGAAATCGAGCCAAATAATATCGCCGCGATCGGGAATGTAGGGCGGTTTTACCATATTTCTTTGCCACGAGGGCGGCCCCAAGTGGTTTCTCTATGTATATTCCCGGGTCGAATATCTTTAAGGAGGTCAGAAAGTGCATATACTTTTGTTTCCTTTGCCGGACGGATAGTTATCTCATGAAGATTGGAAAAAACTTCCACAATACTCCCCTCTTCCAAATCAAAACCTTCCGCCACTTCTCGCGAAAGGCGAACGGCAAGACTATTTCCCCACTTGGCTATTTTCGTAGTCATGCAAAAAGTATATACTCTGTAGATACGAGTGTCAAACACCCCGCACCTTGCGTTTATGCAACATGGACGGTAGTATTTTGTAAGAATTGTTTTACACAGAGAGGAAATGCGTATGACTCTCGTACGAACGCTATCGGTGAAAAGGAAAGAAACGGCTCGATTTAAAGAGAGAGAACGCCACCGTATTGGTGGTAAAAAGGAAAAGAAGAAGAAGGGTGTCGGTATCAAGACCAACATCAAACGGACAAAAGAATTCGCACGACGCAACACAACGACACAGTTGATTAAACGGCTGGTTGATGGAGTAGAAATAGAAGTGCCAATGACGGTGATACCGTATATCGCTGAGATAGAAATAATAGGGAGGAGATATTTCAACAACTACCGCCTGCCAAGAGAAGAGGACGAGGCGACGCGGGAACTCTTAGGTGGACTGAGTGTAAAGAAAGCGCCCTACATTCGAAAAAAACCAAAATAAATAGCGGTTGCTCCCCCTCCCCAATTTCTCCCGGGAGGGTTTTCATACTCCCCGTTCCAAAAGCTTCACAAATGTAAATGCACCAGTTTCTTGCTTTCTCGAAAAAGAAAGAATAGGATTGGGGGAGAATTCTATCTTCACAAACCCATATACGAACGAGGTGAGCGCTATGTTGAAAGTTACACAACTGACCAAAAAACAGCTGTTTTATATTCCCGGTTACCACAACCACAAAGCGGTGTTCTTTTTGGATGATCCGGCTGTGAGTCTTCAGGCATTCGTTGGTATACATAGGGTTATCGATAATCTGGCTACGGGGGGAGTAAGGATTTCTTCTTCTTATGCGAAAGGGAGGGGAGGGGCGCTTGCGGACGTTCTCCGTCTCTCGCGCGCGATGACATCCAAAAACGTTTTGGCTGGCCTCCGAATTGGCGGCGGGAAAGGAGTTATTTTTTCCGACCCGCAAAAACCAGAGCCTTCCGGACTCATTGATTCTTTCGGAGAAGGGATCAATCAAATAGCCGCTAACCACGGCATTATATTTTACGCTGCCGAAGATTCCGGATTTTCAACAGAAAAGATCGGAAGGCTTGCCAAGGTAACGCCCTATGCTGTTGGAAGACTGGAGATAAGCGGCGATCCGTCGGATATGACCGCCCTTGGCATCCGCGAGGCAATTGATACCTGCTCACGACTGCACATACCGTCACTCTCGGTAGATCAAATCTCCGTATTCGTCCACGGAGCGTGCGGCCACGTCGGGAGGCGTCTGTGCCGTTTGCTTTCCGCAGACGGATACCAGCTTTTCCTTTCGGATATTAATCCAGACGTAAACAAAATGGCCGCCGCTTTGAAAGCAACGGTCATTGGCAACATGGAGGAGTCACTCTCTCACGCGCACAGGCACAGAATCTTGTCCTTATGTTCAACGCACGGCGGATTTATTACCAGAGAATTGGCCGAAAAGATTATTTGTTTCGCGGTGGCCGGCGCGACGAACAACCTGCTAGCAGACGACGCTGCGGGTGACGCTCTCTTCAACAGGCGTTTCTACAGCAAAGGAAATTGCGTTGAGCGCGTGATGTATGCCGTAGATTTCGCCGCCAACGCAGGCGGAATAATAAATGTGTTTGCTGAGATTGACGAACTGCGCGGGGGTCCGAAATATTCCCGTGATGGGGTTGTGAAGCTTGTGACAGAAACCGTCCGAAGAAATCTGGAAAAAATTTTCCGCTACTCAAGAGAAGAAAACATACCAGAATTCCGAGTCGCGCGCATCCTCGCGGAAGAGGCATTCAGCAGCTTCAAGAAA
>CAZRNX010000082.1:0-3227 GCA_964601555.1 uncultured Candidatus Saccharibacteria bacterium
GAGTGGTTGTGGAAAAGTGGTGTTTCGTAATTCAAAGTACCATATACTTTCTCATGTAAAAACACAACTCTCTCCCACTACCTCGCGAATTCGATTACCCGCGACTCGCGGATGACGTTCACCTTGATTTCGCCCGGGTATTTGAGCTCCTTCTCAATCTGTTGCGCGATGTCGCGCGCAAGATTTTTGGCCTCGAGGTCGGTGACCTTTTCCGGATACACGAATACTCGCACCTCGCGGCCCGCCGAGAGGGCATAGGTTTTCTCCACTCCTTCGTGCGCGTTCGCAATTCGTTCAAGATCCTCAAGTCTTTTAACATAATTTTCAACAGAATCTCTGCGTGCACCCGGCCGCCCTCCCGAGATAGCGTCTGCCACCTGCACAATAATAGACTCTACTGTTTCGTAGGGGTATTCTTCGTGATGCGCTTGCATCGCTTGGACAATGCGCTCGTCCGCGCCGAATTTCTGCAATATGCGCCGACCGATCTCCACATGCGTCCCCTGGATCTCATGATCTACCGCCTTGCCAATATCGTGAAGAAGCGCGCCCGCTTTCGCGATATAGACATCCGCACCAAGCTCTTCCGCAATCATGCCGGCAATGTGCGCCATTTCAATAGAGTGCTGCATAACATTCTGCCCATAGCTCGTGCGGAAATAGAGCCGACCGAGAATGCTAATAATCCTCGGATCAAGATTGAACACGCTGCATTCGTATGCCGCCTGCTCACCCTTCTCTTTGATAATTTTATTGATCTCTCCCTTCGCCTTCTCCACCATTTCTTCGATCTTTGCGGGTTGAATGCGTCCATCGGCAATCAAATTCTCAAGGGCCACTCGCGCGATCTGGCGCCGTACGGGGTCAAATGCCGAGATCGTTATGGAACCGGGCGTATCGTCCACGATAAGTTCGACGCCTGCCGAGCGCTCAAACGCGCGGATGTTGCGGCCTTCTTTGCCGATAATTTTGCCCTTGATATCCTCGCTCGCAATCTGCACTGCGTTTGTGAGCACGTCGGATGCGACGGAATTGCCGAGACGATGAATCGCCGTGGTCAAAATATCTTTCGCCTTTCGCTCAAGCCTCTCCGCCGCCGTATTCTCGAGTTTTTGTATTCTCACCATGAGATCGGCCTCATATTCCTTCTCGATGCGTGATATGAGCTCGCATTTCGCATCGTCTTTGGACAGACCCGAAACACGCTCAAGCTCTTTTACGCTCTCTTCCTTAACCTTCTCCGCTTCTTCGCTGATTTTCTTTATTTCGCCGATTTTCTCTTTAATCTCTTCCACTTGGCTGTCAATGTCCGTCTGGCGCTTATCTAAAAGCTCCTCTTTTTTTACGAGGCGGTCCTCCGTTTTCTTGAATTCATCGTGCTTCTCTTTCTCCTCCTTTTTCCACTCCTCGGTCTTTTCGTTTGCCGTTTTCTCTGCTGTTTTAACAATCCTCTGCGCTCCTTCCTGCGCCGTGAGGAGCATCTGCTTGATCTCCATTTCCATGCTCCCTCGCTTGCCCATGGAAACGAGAAGCCGCAGATAATAGCCCAGACCGACGCCTATAAGCGCGGCCGCGACCATCAACAAAATTTGTGTAATCATGGCGGTATGTCCTTCCTTCAGAACCCCGTACCTCCCATAGTTTTCTCACATTTTCACACGCAGGAGCGCTCTTTAAGCCTGCTCCACGTCTCTTAGGCCTCTTGGGCCGTATTTTCAAAAGCTCCCCATACCTTCGGGGCCTTTAGGTTTGCGAGAGAGAATAAAAGAGAAAAATTAATAGTCGATTGCATAGCGGTAGGTTTTTGCGGGTTCCTTTAAGAGGGGATTTTCACCGTCCTTTGACAGTGAAGCATTAACTCATAAAAGTACATATCTAGCTTATCAGAGAAATCAATTACGCGCAAATTTTTGTTTACGGTAGGCTCTTCTCGCGCGCTACTTCCCGCCATTCTCTTTCGCCATGCATTACTCTATTCATAAAAAAGAGGCACAGCGCACAAAGATTACAAGAAGAAATCCGAAAAACAAAAGACGAGAAGTACGAGACGAAGATCCGGGGCATCATCCAAGAAGAGTTTAAAAAGGGGGCTTCAAATGAGAGGCGGAGAGTCTTAAAAAGAAAGGAGTGACCGGCATCGAACTGCAACATCCGGGACAGCAGGTAACATTGCCGAATATGGACTCCACGCCTTTATAAATTTTGAAAGCGATGTAATATCGGACCGCCTGCATCCGCGTCAGAAGATTGGTATTTTTATTGTATACATCGCTATGACCGCATATATGCAGTATATGACCCTTACTTACCACCTCTTTTTTCTCCTCTTTTCTTCAGTACGTCAATAATTAGCAAGACCGCGATCCACACCAAGACGATTGCAGAGACAACCAAACTGCCTGTCGTACTGGGGGCGGCGAAAAGCAGTGCCGCATCTTTGAAGCCATACACAAGAATTCCAACTATAATATTTGTGAGAAGTACCGAGGCGAGCGAATATGCGAGGAAAATTCGAAACGGCATGCGGATGATCCCCGCCGCGGTATCGGTGAGTGCGCCGACGGACGGCACCCAGTAGCTTCCCAAAATGGCGGCAGGGCCTTTCAGCAAGAGCCGTTCGCGCTCTTTCTCCATTGCGCCCTTCATGCCGAATCGGACAAGGAGACGGTACCATCCGTATTTTCCGAGCGCGTAATTGAAAATATGTGAGAGGAAGAGGCCGGCCGTTGCCACCGCGACCACGAGTACTGCTTGTGAAAGAGAATCAGAGAAAATAATTCCGAGAAATATCACGAAGATGCCGGGGAAATAGCCGCCGACCAAGAGCATTCCCTCCAGTATTGCGCTCAAGAAGACGGCGGGCATGCCGTACTTGATGAACCACGCTTCCACGATCGCCGCGAACTCCTCACTTTTCGGCAAATCCGCGATCTCCCAGATCATAAACATAGAGATGAAGATTGCAAGGAAGAAGAAGGGAAGTGCGAGAAGCTTCGCGTAATATCTGATAGTCGTCATGATTCTATCATAGCATTTCGCGACCAGAGCCCACACGCCGCTTGCAAAAAGAGGAGCTCTCTGCTAGGGTGTGCGCAATATGAAGCAAGTTTCTCCCGCGTCGAGCGCCATATTTCTTGTCCTTTTTGCCGCCAATTTTCTCCCCCCAGTGTTCGCTTTCGCCACAACCCCCGTCTCCGGCACGCTTGCGGCTGATACTACATGGACGA
>CAZRNX010000083.1:0-3214 GCA_964601555.1 uncultured Candidatus Saccharibacteria bacterium
GGCAGGATCCCCGGGAGCCGTCTCCCTCCCCTGCGCTCTTGATAAATATTTGATTGTATCTTCACTCTACACAACCCGCCGTCCAACACAAAGGTTTCGGGTGCGATAACGCCTGACGCGCATCGGATGGTGCACTTGAAAATAGAAGCAGACGGATGGCATGGGAAAGCATGTTTTGAAACGGAGTTCTAATTATTATGTTTGCGAATGTTTTTCTTTCGCCGCCATGACACCCTTGGCCTCAAGAAGCACATGGCGTGTTTCCTCTGCAATCTCGGTCAGGGTCATGGAAACCTTGACGATGAACCGCGCGGCGCCGAGCTCCATTCCTTCTTCAATTTCATTCTTCTGGCTTAAGTTGGAGAAGAGGATGACCGGAATGCCGGCAGTCTTCGGATCAGCCTTAAGCTTCTTTAAGATCTCAAACCCATCCATGACAGGCAGAAGTATGTCCAGAAGGATGACGTCCGGCGTTTCCGTTCGCAAATATTTGGAGGCTTCTTCGGCTTCCGGTACGCGAGTAAAGGCGGCGCCTTCGCTCAAGAATTTCCTCGAAATTATATCGCTCAAGAAGGTTTCGTCCTCAACAAGCAATATCTTCTCTCCAGAAAAAAGCTTGGCCCCCGGCGTTAATTCTTCTTTGTCAGAGGGAGCAGTACTGTCTATGCCGTCAATCTCTTTCCTCACTTTCGCGAGCACCTCTTCGGGGCTGAACGACGCCTTCACAAGGTAGTCCTTCGCTCCAAGATGAAGGGCCCGCGCGATCTCCACCGGCTGGCCGGAATTGGAAACAATGATTACGGGAATGAAAGCGATGGAAGGATCTTTCGCCTTCTCCTCCAGGATCTCGTATCCGTTCATGGTTGGAAGAAGAATGTCAAGCAGGATAATGTCCGGTTTCAATTCGTGTATCTTTTGGAACCCCTCGGCGCCGTTCGTTGAAAGAACCGCCTCATATCCGCTCTTCTGCATTTTCTGTACAAGCATTTCGCCAAGGAAAGCGTCGTCCTCTATGATCAATATTTTTTTATTCATGCCGGCTCTGTGGTGTTTTTATGATATGTAATATTTCGCGGAGAAGCCTCGCTTAGCCCTGGAGTGTCGGAATCGTGAAATGAAATGCCGAGCCGGGGTTCTTCTCTTCGAACCAGATCGTTCCACCGTGTTTCTCGACGATATTCTTCGTAATGTAGAGTCCGAGTCCGGAACCGCTCGAATCCAGCTTCACGGCATTCTTCGCCCGGAAGAATCGCTCGAAAAGATTTTTCTGTTGTTCTTTCGGAACGCCAATGCCGCTGTCCTCCACAGAAACGTGCGCTTTCCCGGCTTCCTCTCTGATGGTAATCGTAATGCTTCCTTCATTTATTGTATACTTGACGGCATTTTCAATCAAGTTCTGCAGAACGGTCCACATTTTCTCCGGGTCGATATTCACCTTCGGAATAGTTTTCTTTTTATAATTCAAGGCAATGCGGATTTTCCGGACTTGTATTTCCGGAAGGAAGTCATACAGAACGTCGTCCATGGTGTCAGTGATATCCGCCGGGACAAATCGGTACTTTGTTTTGCCCGATTCTATACGATCCGTACTCAACATATCGTTCACGAGAGCGATCATCCGGTCGGTTGAATCGCGGCCCTTCGTGAGGAAAGTTTTCTGATCATCGGTAAGCACTCCGAGATCACCCGAGAGGGCCATATAGAACACCCATTTGATGGCGGAGAGCGGGGTGCGAAGCTGGTGCGCCGCGACACTGACGAAGTTCGACTTGGCTTCATTCAATTCGTGGAGCTTGTCGTTCGCGCGGGTAAGTTCAAGATCGCGGCGGATAAGTACCTTCCCGATCATTTCGGAGTCCTTCACAAGCTTCTCAAGCTGTGCGATCCGAGCGGCATTCACCGGCGGCTCCCCATCTTCATTCTCCGGTGTATCATGAGATGTTTCGTCCATATTTCTTTCTTGCTATTCTCCGAAAACGCAGATAACGATGGTTTCGTTGTGGAATGCCGGATTGCATTTATCTATATTGCGCACCTCTCCGCCGAACGGAGCCTGTTCACCGTATGTGTAAAAGCCGATAAGCGGCACGTTCTTTCCGATGACTTCCTGGATTTTATCTATCTCTTCCCCGGAGCGATCGCCGAAGAGCTTGGCACGAGCAATGCAATTGAAAATAACGACCGCCTTGGGGGTTGCGCCTTCGAGCTGCTTGACCGCGTTCTCGGCCGCGCTCTTTGCTACCAGAATTGCCTCTTCGTGGCTGCCCACCATGAGTTGAATTGTTGAGCCCTCGGGGATCTCCGCCGCGCAGGTAATAGAGCCCTTTTTATCCACCGTAATGGGATCCCGGATGAGCATTTCATCACTCTCTTCTATTTTTATGCCAAGAGGATAAGTGATAGCGAGCTTTGCAAGTGTTTCTTTCTCCAGCGCTTTCGCCTCTTCTTCGCCGAAATAATCACGATAGATATTGATGGCTGGCTTGCCGTCAAGTTCGTGGAGTATTGCGCCCTCGGATTTCGTTGCCTTCATTGGGATGCCTATTGGGATCCAGCCGTGTTTGACGCCGACTCCTACTTTGAAATTGCCAGCAAACCCGACCCCCACAACCGATCCGGAATATGCTCTCTCATTCATATACTGATACGTCTTCTGGAATTTGAAATCATCCCCAGGTGCGCCGCCGACCACGAGGAAATGTGGCCCTAAGACGTCAAGCACCCCCCGCACGATGTCAGCGCCATTCCCTGTCAAAATATCCGGGAACATCATGAAAGCTTGGAAATTTCCTCTGGCGGCCGCTTTCACCGCCTCCGCGACGTGGCGGCCTGCATCGCGCGATCCCGCTGCAATATTTTCTCCAACGCCGGTATAAAATCGCATTTCCGCAGACTTGATCGCCATAACGGCAACGGAGTGCCGCTTGGCCGGACCCTCCGTCGTAATCTCTCCCGCGGTGGAACATCCCACCAAGAGAGCGCTCCCCGAGACGGAACGCACCCCCGCGAGCACTTTCTCCTGATCGTATTCCACCGAAGCAAACACGATGATAAGATCGGGAGAGTCGTTCCCGAGTTTTGCAATCGCGTCCTCGCACGCATTGACACCAACAGCGTGCGAATCATTGCCATCGCTTATTCCTACACCTGCGAGAAAGGACAGTATATTCCAATCGTTAAATGTACCCTGAAACGCTTTCTTTCGTGAAGGCGT
>CAZRNX010000084.1:0-3104 GCA_964601555.1 uncultured Candidatus Saccharibacteria bacterium
TCTTCGCAGCTTATAAATAAAAAGATACAGGACTACGGCACCAAAGTCAAGCGTTCGTACACATTTGGCTTTTCTGGCAGAATTTCCCGGACAGTGTTGAAGCGCTCTGGCGCTCTTGCATCAACGCCAAAAGGAAAAGCCCGGCGACTATCACGACGACAAAACCAACAAGGAATCTGAAAAATGTATTATCGAAAAGATTGCGCATACAACCATTCGCTATGAATTATAAATACCCCAAATCTTCAAACGCTTGTTTGTACAGCCCGACTGCATATCTCGCATCCCTTTCGGTAAGCATGAACTGCGAACCTTCATGGGCAATCCTGTTGCGTATCCTGTGGGCTTCCCACGCTTCATTGATACTCGGAAGATCGCTCTGGTCCATACTTTTAAGAATCTCTCCCAGCGAGTCTCCTTGGTAACCCATATCTTTCAGGGCCGATTCAAGAATATTGTCCGCCTCCAGTACCGCAAGTTTCCACTCCGCAGGCTCAGCGCTTCCGAGATGGGCGATAACGACGCTCCACCGTTCCGGGTGAAAAGTATGTTTCGCGCGAGTTCTCTGTGGCGGTCGGAGTGACTCTTGCCGCTTTCGTTCCGCTTCAACGGCCTTCGGATACAGCATCACGATGCCAACAAGAAAGATCATTGAAAAGAACGCAAGAAGCCTTTTGAATGAAGCGACCGCATCGTTTTCGGATATCGTTGCCGCAAATTCCTTCGGGTCGCGAAAGAAGTCGACGATGAATTGTATGAGGTTTGAAATGTCGATCATCGGCTCTATTGTACCGCATCTTTCCCCGCGCGAAAAAGGAGATCTTCGCGGAATCGCGGCGCGATGAGCTGAAATCCGAGCGGAAGCTTTTTATTATCTTCTTCTGCAAAACCGGAAGGCACAGAGATCGCCGCGCCATCGCCGATATTTACGGGTACGGTAAAAATATCAGCCAAGTACATGGAGAGGGGATCTGCAACTTTCTCGCCGATCTTAAATGCCGGCGTCGGCGTCGTGGGAAGAGCAATCAGATCAACTTCATCTTTAAACACGCAGTCGAAATCTTCCCTAATTATTTTCCGCACAATATTTGCTTTGCCGTAATACGCGTCATAATAACCGGACGAAAGCACAAATGTGCCGAGCATAATGCGCCGTCTCGCCTCCGCGCCGAACCCTCGCCCTCTGGTTTTCTTGTATGCATCGATCACATTCTCTCCATCAAGCGAAAGGCCGTATTTAATGCCATCAAATCGCGCAAGATTGGAAGAAACTTCCGCCGGAACAATAATGTAGTACACTGCGAGAGAATACTTGATATACGGAAGCGATACCGGCTTTGTCTTGTAGCCTTTCGCTTCAAGTTTTTTTACTGTGTCCCGGAAATTCGCGAGTACTCGAGGATCAACGCCTTCCATGGTTACGAAGTCTTCGGGAACACCAATAACTGGTGACTGGTCACTTGTCACTGCCTGCCCGACCGGCTGGCGGGGTAACTGGTGTTTGGGGATAAGGTGTTCTGGTAGAGATGTACTGTCCAATGCATCGTGTCCTTTGATTGCATTAAATAAAATTTCCGCGTCTTCCACCGTTTTCGTTATGGGTCCGATCTGATCAAGCGACGACGCCATTGCCATAAGACCGTAGCGAGATACGGCGCCGTATGTTGGCTTCAGCCCCACCGCGCCGCAGAATGCCGCGGGCTGTCTGATGGAGCCTCCGGTATCGGACCCGAGTGCCGCAAGAGCGAGGTCGCCCCCAACCGCTGCGGCCGAGCCTCCGGAGGAACCGCCGGGAACGCGCGAAGTATCGTGGGGATTCCTCGTAATCCCGTAACCGGAGTTTTCGCACGATGCTCCCATCGCAAATTCATCCATATTGGTACGCCCGAGAAATACTGCGCCCTGATCGCGCAGTTTCTTCACAACCGTCGCGTCATATGTTCCTCGATGCCCCGCAAGAATTTTTGATGCTGATGTAGAAATTTTCCCTTTCACCAGAAGATTGTCTTTCAGCGCTATTGGTATGCCGAGCAACTCGCCGCTCTCTTTTTTTCCATCACCCGCCTTTATTCTCTCATCAGCTCTTTTCGCCTGCTCGAGCACATCGTCATATACTTCTAGGTACGCAAAAACCTCCCCATTCTTATCTGTAATATTTTTCAAATACGCCTCCGCAAGTTCCACGGCCGAAAATTCGCGGGCATCCAAGTGCTTGCGTGCTTTTGCAATAGTCAAATTTTTGGTATCAATCTGCATTACAAAATCTTTTTCACTTTCACATAATTCCCTTCCCGCGCCGGCGCATTTGCAAGCAGACTCTCCGTAAACTCGCCTTTCTTGTGTGATAGCACATCGTCGCGAAATACATTCTTCAAAAATCCGACTTGCACCCCATGCCTACCGGCAGGCAGGCCTACTTCTCCGTCCCCCTTTCTCTCCCCATCTCCGACAACCGCCGAGATCTCCCCGACATAGGCGAGTATTTCATCCATATCTTTTGCAAGCTTCTCTCCCTCGCTTTCTGCCACTTCAATCCTCGCAAGGTGAGCGAGATTCTTAATATCGTCTGTGGTGATCATAGACGTATGATAGCGCATTTAACAAAAATTGGTAATGGTTGATGATCCCGTTATAACTCCACAACCTCTGGTAGGTTGTTTTGTTTATGTGGATAACTAACAGCTTGCATCTCCATAGGATATGAATTATAATTCATATTATGAAGCATATCGATTTAGATAAACCGCATCAATTCTTCTTCGAAACGCTCGGCAATCAAGCGCGATGGGATATTATCCACCTTCTCTTGGGTAAGCCCTATCGCGCAACCGACATTGCCGATAAACTGGGCTATGAACAAAGCCTTGTCTCTCACCATCTGCGCCGGCTTTTGACCTGCGGTTTTGTAAAAGTAAAAACGAATAGCACCGAGAGAATCTATTATCTCAATAAAGCAACAATTGGCCCACTTTTGAAATTGGTCGATACCCATGTAAACAAGTTTTGTAAAAGGATCTGCACCAAATGCAAATAAAAAAAGGACGAGAGTTAATAATTAATAATCAAATTAATACGCTTATGATGAACAATTCAATTTCAGTTCA
>CAZRNX010000085.1:0-2971 GCA_964601555.1 uncultured Candidatus Saccharibacteria bacterium
GAATTAAATTAATTGAGTACTAGTAGAATACGGCAAAAATATTTGAAATGAGAAAACTTAAGACCCGCCGGCATGACGCTGGCGGGCTTTTTTCTTGTGTGAATCCGCCATTGCCAATTTTTCACGAATCCCTATACTGACTGCAGTAGTAAAGAGAAATAACACACTAGGAGATCTCACATGAACATTGTAAATTCGTTGGTATTGCGCGGACTAAAAAATTTCGGGCTTCTTCCGAAAATTAAACACACCGAGCGTGTGGCGCTTGAAGCGGGAACGCTCGGGTTCGAACGGATGATATTTCAGGGGGCGCCGGGACGGTTCTGGGATACTATTTTCTCCCTCCAAACATATGAACTCACGGAGGAAGAGAAGGAGTTCATCAACGGACCGGTGAAAAGAATCTGCGGCATGGTTGATGATTGGCGGGTTCGAGAACATGATCGCGACCTTCCGCCGGAGGTATACAGGGCACTCAAGAAAGAGGGGATATATTCCCTCATCATCCCCAAAGAATATGGCGGCCTGGAGCTCTCTCCGCAAGCGCATGCGGAACTGGTGAAGGTGCTCGCTATGCAGTCGAACACTCTCGCAGTTACCGGTATGGTACCTAATTCGCTTGGTCCGGCTGAATTGCTCCTGCACTACGGTACCGATGCGCAGAAACAACACTATTTGCCTTTGCTTGCGAAGGGCGCCGTGCCGTGTTTCGGCCTCACCGAACCGGGAGCCGGAAGCGATGCATTCGGCGGGATGAAATCTGAAGGCACTGTTGGATATGGCGAATGGGACGGGAAGCAGGTACTCGGAATGTACCTCTCATTCAACAAGCGTTATATCACTTCCGCACCGAATGCGGACATTATCGGCCTTGCGTTTTTTCTCCGCGATCCGGATGGTCTCTTGGGTGATCAATTCGGCGGAAAGCGAGACATCGGCATCACCCTCGCGCTTCTTCCCGGGAACCATCCCGAGATAATCCGCGAGGAACGCCACCTTCCGTCTGCAACGCCGTTCCAGAATGGAACTCTTCGCGGGGAGCGCGTATTTGCTCGCCTCGCCTTTGTTATCGGAGAACGCGACGGACTCGGCCGGGGCGACGAGATGCTCATGAAATGCCTCGGTATCGGGAGATCCATATCGCTTCCTTCGCTTGCTATTGCAAGCATGAAACGAGCTCTGTTCGTCGCGCGCAACTATTCTCTCGTACGGGAGCAATTCAACGTGCCGATCGCGTCATTTGAAGCAATTCTGGAAAAGATTGCGGATATTGCCGTGAAGCTCTATTCAACGGAGGCTCTCCAGCAAATAGCCCTTGGGTATATACGCGAGGGGAGGAAACCGTTTCTCCTCTCCGGCATTATCAAGTGGAGATCCACAAAGGCCGGGAGAGAATCCGTCATTCATGGCATGGACACACTTGCGGGTCGGGGCATTATGGACGGTCCGAATAACCCGCTTCTTGGAGCTTACATGGCATCATGCATGCCGGTTGCCGTCGAGGGCGCGAATGATATGGTGCGCTCTTTAATGATTATCGGACAGGGTGCGGTTCGCTGCGTGGATGGACTCTATGAACTGGCCATCGCCGGATGCGAGACGAGTGATGACAAAGCCGGGGAGCTTGCAGCACAAGGAGTCATAAAACACATACGGGCCGTTGTTGGGATTTTTGGCCGTGCTGTGTGGAGGGCGTTCTCCGGCGGAAGGAAGCGGATGCCTCTTGTTCCAAAGGATATAAAACACTGTGCGCGTGGAATAAATCGCCTTTCGTCGGCATTTGCTCTGCTTACAGTGGTGATGATATGGACGTATGGGAGCGGCTTCAAACGCCGAGAACATGTGTCGGGCCGTCTTGCTGATGCCGTAAGCAGCCTTGTGCTTGCAATAGCTACAATCTTCCGGCGTAAGAAGGACTGGTCCAGCTCATCTATTCCCGCATACTCCTGTGAATTGCTCTTACATGAGGCGCAAGAGGCGTTGGTTCAAACGATACAGAACCATCCATCCCGAACAGTAAAAAATATGCTTATGGTTCTGCTCTTCCCCTTCGGAAGGCCGTACGGGAAACCCCTTGATTGTCTTCTAGATAAAGCTACCGCCTTTGTGTTTTCTAACGGCGGAGAAGAATGGGTCGAAGGAGGAATGCCGATTTCCGGTGCGCTTCTGGTTATTAAAAAAGCGGCTGCGGCGCTTCAGGTCGCGCGTAGTATTGAAAGCCGTGTGAAGAAAGGCGGAGTTCAAGCTACGGAATTTGAGAAGGGGCTTATCGAAGAAGCGCGCAAACTTCAGGAATGGGCGATTGCTGTCGATACTTTCACGCCAGATGAACTGGTGCCGAATAGGTCAACTCCAAGAGGATATTCCTATTTGCACCAAATTCCGACTCCATAAAATAATAGAAATTAAAACTTTGCCGGGCCCCTGCGCCCGGCTTTTTTTAATTTCTTTTTCCTTCCGCAAATCCCCTCGCAATCGCATCCGCTCGTTCATTACCCGCTACCCCCGTATGACCGCGCACGTGCACCCACGTGATATCTTTTCCCCCCGAAATCTTGATAAGCTCCTGCCATAAGCCGATATTTTCCACCGGCTTTTTCCCGGCAGTTTTCCAGCCATTCTTCTGCCACCCATGCACCCATTTTGTAATGCCATTGATGACATATGTTGAATCCGTGTGTATTGCCGCGCTCTCGCCCTGCCCGACCCTCGCCGCCGCATTTATCGCCGCCGTAAGCTCCATCTTGTTGTTCGTGGTATAAGCTTCCCCGCCGCCAAATTCCTCGATTTTTTTAATGGAGTGAATCATCACAACCCCCCAACCACCAGATCCCGGATTGCCAAGTGACGACCCATCGCAGAAAATAATGATTTTATTTCGCATATAAAAAGCGTATCATTTTCAGCCCAAAAAGAAACCGCCATCCTTGGCGGTCAACTTCTCCATCAACCCATAGTGAACCTTATCACA
>CAZRNX010000086.1:0-2960 GCA_964601555.1 uncultured Candidatus Saccharibacteria bacterium
ACTAGTATCTTGGTAACTAGTAAAAAACAAAGATTACCAGTGACTAGTTACCAGTAACAAGGTCACTAGATAACCGCTTGTACCACTTCTTCCAACGTTGTAACTCCTTGCCTGACTTTATTAAATCCGTCTTGGAGAAGCGTTTCGGGGACTTTCTTTTTGATGTAGGCGTTGATCTCGTCGAGGGGCGCCTGCCGTATGATGAGATTCCTGAATTCTTCATCCACTTCAAGAATCTCAAAAATCCCCGTGCGCCCGCGGTAACCGGTATGGAAGCATGCCTCACACCCACGGCCGGCGTACACTTTCTCTCCCGTCCACTGTATGTCAAACATGCGCAGAAGTTCGTGGGGAGGCTCGGCTTCTACTCGGCATATGTCGCAGATTTTCCGCACAAGCCTCTCTGCCATGATTCCTGTGATCGCGGAAGATACGGTGGAACGCTCTATGTCCATCTCGGCGAGACGAACGAGCGCCCCAGCGATGCTGTTCGTGTGAAGCGTTGTGAGAACCAAACGTCCCACGAGAGCGAGCCGCATCGCCGTATCGGCCGTCACCTCGTCTCTGATCTCGCCGATCATGATCATATCCGGGTCCTGTCTCAATATGGCCTTCAGACCGACTTCAAAAGAAAATCCGAGAGCCGGCGACACCTGCGACTGTCGGATATTGTCTAAACGGTATTCAACCGGATCTTCCAATGTCAGAATAGCTTTCTCTTTGTTGTTGAGAAAGTTCAGAATGGAATACAGCGTCGTTGATTTCCCTGAGCCGCTATGGCCGGTAACGAGAAACACGCCATGGCCGCGGCGCACTGCCTTTTTTACGACCAAAAGGGTTTTATTGGAAAGTCCTATTTGTTCAAGCGAAAGAAGTCCCTTCTCTTTATTGAGAGCCCGGAGTACGGCAACTTCGCCGTTGATCGTCGGCATCGTGGAAACGCGAAAGTTGAACTCTACAAATGAGCGTTCCAGGTTGCCGTGCTCATTTTTTTTCGGCGTCCCTTCCAAGAGAATTTCCAGATGTCCGTCCTGTGGAAGATTTCTCTCCACCACCTGGAGACCGGAAATAACCTTCAAGCGCGAAAGAATGGTGTCGTGATAGTCAATGTCCCACTGCGCGACTTCGTGAAAAATGCCGTTTAAGCGAAAGCGCACGGACAAGTACTCCTTTTCGGGAACGATATGAATATCAGAAGCGTCCAGACGAACCGCCTCCATGAAAACGCGATTGAGCCAGGAGGCCGGGGTCATCTCACCCTCCTCCTTTGGAACCTCGGAAAGGGTCTCCTGTATGGACGCAATATCGGCGTTGGCCAATTTCGACTGGTCTGCCGCCGGCACAGAAGCAGCCGAAGCCTGCGCTACTGGCGCCGTTCCCGTAACAAGAGCATCGCGAGGAGGCGCGACGGAAACAGCTGGGTCATTCCCCGCCGCAACAGCCGTATCTCCCGCAAGAGCCGCATTCTCCAGTTCGTCGCGTTTGGTAAGTAGCATAACTCCAGTATACCAAAGAGGACGAAAGAATTAAGAAATCTTTATCCCCAATTCAGTGAGCTGTTCCGGTGCAACTTCCGACGGCGCGCCCAGGAGAAGCTCCCTCCCTTCACCTGTTTTTGGAAAAGCCATTACCTCGCGGATCGAGGGTTCACTCTCGAGAATCATAAGAAATCTCTCGAGTCCGGATGCAATTCCCCCATGTGGGGGAACGCCGTATCGGAAAGCGGTAAGCATGTGATCAAAATATTTTTTTTGTTCTTCCGAAAAACCGATCAGATCAAAAATTCTCTCTTGAAGTTCGCGGTTATGAATGCGTATTGACCCCCCCGCAATCTCAAAACCGTTGAGCGCGAGATCGTGCTGATAGGATCGCACTCGCTCGGGAGCGCTCTCCAGAAGCGCAACGTCTTCTTCTTTTGGCATCGTAAACATATGATGCGACGGCGCGAAGTGCCCGTTCTCCTTTGCTTCTTCAAAAAGCGGGAAATTGAGCACCCACGCGAATCCTAGCTCGTCGGAATCGTTCTTATCTTTACGAATATCGGGTTTGTCCGTGCCGTACTCTTTCATCGCCGAATCGTAGTCGAGCCGCGGCCATGGTGTTTGCGTGAAGTGCTTATTCGGGTAAAGCTCCTGCACAAGGCTCGTGTATATTTTCTCAATAAGATCTAAAATCTGGTCTTGCGTCGGGAAACTCATCTCAAGATCGAGCTGCGTGAATTCCGCCTGCCGGTCTCCGCGCGTATCTTCGTCGCGCATGCACCGGGCTATTTGAAAGTATTTCTCAAACCCGGCAACCATGAGGAGCTGCTTGTACTGCTGGGGCGACTGCGGAAGCGCATAGAATTTCCCCTTCTCAATACGCGACGGCACGATGAAATCACGAGCGCCTTCGGGCGTAGACTTGGTGAGTATCGGCGTCTCTATTTCTGTAAACCCTTCTCTAGTGAGAAATTCCCTTATGAAGCGCATGGCCTCGTACCTGTTTCTGATATTTTTCTGCATCCTCGGCCGGCGAAGATCAAGGTAGCGATACTTCAACCGATGTTCTTCTCCTATCTCGGTGCCGTTCCCCCGCACATCAATGGGCGGCGTTTCCGCTTCGTTCAAAATTTTGATATCCAAAATCTCAATTTCAATATCTCCGGTTGGGAGTTCAGGGTTTACCATTTTCTCCGGGCGCTTGTTCACCTTGCCGCGAATTTCTAGCACCCATTCGTCCCTCACTCTCTGCGCACGTTGGTGGGATTCGGCACCCAACGGCAATGCAACCATCTGCACAATGCCCGTCATATCGCGCAAATCAAGAAATACGAGCTTCCCGTGGTCGCGGCGCGAATCCGCCCACCCGGCGATAGTCACCTCCTCGCCGATGTGATTCTTGAGTTCGTTTATATAAATTCGATTTTGCATAATTAATACTTCTTATCGTATCGCGAACAGCGAAATATGTAAAATTCT
>CAZRNX010000087.1:0-2912 GCA_964601555.1 uncultured Candidatus Saccharibacteria bacterium
CTGTTTGTCGTGGATGGAGAGAGGTGTTGTGGTTGGGTTTCGTAATTCAAAGTTATTATGCATTCGCGCCTGCCGATATTTCCGCAATCTCTCGCGTGATGGACTCCTGGCGGATCTGGTTGTAGGTGAGCGTGAGATCGGAGTTGAGCTCTTTCGCATTTTCTGTCGCCGAATGCATGGCGATCATGCGCGCCGAGTGTTCCGAGGCATTCCCTTCAAGTAGCGCCTGATATATTCTCATTTCTATGAGATTTCGCAAAACGGAGTCAAGCACCGCTTGCGGCGACGGCTCTATTAAATACTGAAAACTGACAGATGCTTGCCCGCCGGAGCCTTGGCGTAGATGGGATTCTTGGCCCCTATTTTGGTTGCTAAATGGGAGTAAAGTTTCTACTTTCGGCCTCTGGACGCTGGGAGAAATGAAGTTGGGGAAAACAACAAGTACGGTTTTATACTTTTCTTCCAGGTAGCCTTCAATCGCAATTCTCGCGAAAGGACGAATGTCAAAAATATGCGGCTTCCAGTCCAGACGCATTGCGGCGGCAATGATATTGTATCCCGCTTTTCGTAAGAAATCTTGCCCCCGTTTTCCTATCGCCATAATATCAAGATCGCTTTGCGCTGTTCCGGCAAAAATTTTAACTGCCTCCCGAAGAACATTCCCGGTAATCGCACCCGCAAGTCCCCGATCCGGTGTAATGACAAGCACAAGCATTTTGCCAGCGCTGTTTTTTAAAAGAAGGGGGTGAGATCCTCTTTCGACGTTGTCCATGAGCCGCGAAAGAATTTCTGAGGCTCGCCTTGCATACTCTCTCGTCGTCCGCGCCGCCGCTTCGGCGCTCCGCATTTTGGTCGCCGCTACAAGCTCCATTGCACGGGTAATCTGGCTCGTCGTCTTGACGAGCTTAATTCGCCGCTTTATTTCTTTCGTTGACGCCATAATGCAGTCATTGTAGCGGAAATTAAAAGATTTTCAACCTGCGGTGGCGATTGCCAAACTTTGAACCGATAGGACGACTTAACTACAGCAATGTTTATGGGGCTGATCCCAAACCCTTCTATCTCTACGTTGACGAGTTCCAGCGCTTTGTTTCCCCGACGATTGCCGAAAATCTCGATGAGGCAAGGGGCTTTGGTCTGCACCTCACGCTTGCCCATCAGTACCCCTCGCAGTTGATCGAGGCGAGCCGCGAGTATGGGCAGAGGCTCTATGAATCCGTCATGGAAAATGCCCGCAGCAAGATCTCGTTCAGCCTCTCGGTCCGGGACCGAAACTTGGCCCCCCTCGCCGATTGGTTTTACTCCGGCACCTCCACCTATTATCAATATCGCTATGATTGCGATAATCAAGGCGTTACAAAAAGAAAACATGGGTGTTCGGATTGAGCCTGTCGGGTAGGATTCAGTCTGATTTCATAGTGTCTCTCCTATATATATTTGTCAAGTGTCTTCAGTTTCCTGTATACTTACTCTTATGGAGTTCTTAATGGGATATTTCTACCTCGCCCTGCCGAAGTTTGAGGCGGTCGGGGTATTTGGGTATTGGATCGTGGGGCTTGTGTCATACCTTGAGGCAGTGGTATTCGTGGGGAGCATCATTCCGGGAGCGACATTTATCGTGCTCGCCGGACTCTTCGCGTCGCTCGGCTATCTCGATATCAAAGATCTCGTCTGGTTCGCGGCTATCGGGACAATACTCGGCGACTTCACAAGTTACTATCTCGGTACGAAAGGCACACACTACTTCAAGAATGAGAACACGCTCCTCAAGTTCGAGCATTTAGAGAAAGGGAAAATATTTTTCCGCAAATATGGCGCGCTAAGTCTCATTCTAGGGAAAGTAGTCGCCCCCGTGAAAGCAGTGGTGCCATTCGTCGCAGGACTTTCGCACATGAAGCGGCCGCAGTTCCATGCGTGGAACGTCATAAGTGGCTTCGTCTGGGCATTGCTCTATCTCTTCATCGGCTATTTCTTCGGAAGTTCGTGGGAAACTATTGAGATGTGGCTCTCGAGGGCGGGAATCTTCTCCCTCGCGCTTCTCTGCGCCGTTTTCTTCATCCGTGTGCTCGCTAACCGCCGAGCCGAGATCGCTCTTCTCTTTTCCGCTTCCTTCTCAGCCCTGGAAAGTCGTTCTCCAAAATTTTCCAGATTCTTGAGAAACCGCTTCAATACAAGCACATGGAAGGGCACCGCGCTTTCATTTCTTTCTTTTTTTCTCATCTTTCTTCTTCTCGCATATGCGGGAGTCGTAAATGAGATCCTCCAGTCGGACCCGATCGCCTTTGCCGACAAGAGCTTGGAAAAAATCCTTCGCTTCTTCCGCGACCCGCGCTATACTGTCTTCTTCGTCTGGGTGACATTCTTGGTGGAGAAGAAGGCAGCATTTGCTCTCACCCTCGCCGCTGTTGCTCTTCTGTATGCTTACAATAAACGGACATATATCATTCCGCTTCTTGCAGCCCTCTTCGGACAAAGTATCTTCGTTTATGTAACGAAACAGATCGTCGAGAAGGTGCGGCCGGATGGATTTGATCCGCTGTTTGCCGGACATTCATTCTCGTTTCCGAGCGCTCACGCTGCATTCGCATTCGTGTTTTTCGGCTTCCTTGCATACGCCGCCATTCGCAATCTTTCATCTTGGCAAACAAAGACAAACGCAATATTCGCCGGCATACTTATCATTTTCTTTATCGGCCTCTCGCGCCTTTATTTAGGGGTGCATTACCTAAGCGATGTTCTCGGCGGCTACCTCGCGGGTGCGATCTGGCTTATTGTCGGCATCGCGCTTGCCGAATGGAGTTTGCACAAAAAGCAAGGTTAAACCTCACTGCATTTTGAAGCGAGGTTTAACCTTACTTCTTCTTGACTTTCGAGACCCTCTCTGCTAAGATAGAAACATCAAAACGAGAGTG
>CAZRNX010000088.1:0-2880 GCA_964601555.1 uncultured Candidatus Saccharibacteria bacterium
GCATACGAAAGTGTGGATAACTTGGCAGTTTTCAATTTTCAATGGTCAATTTTCATTGAATTTAAAAGCTCTAATTTTCAAGGCGATTCTTTGAGTGTTGTGATTATCTTTTGAAAAATAAGAGTGAGTTCCTGGCACTCTTGCCATAACTTTTTCGCTTCTTCTTTCACGGATGGTGCGGCCGTTGCAATCATTCGGAACCAATGCTTTGTCTCTTGGGCTTCCTTCTTGCAGATAAAAATCTTATTTCTAAAGTCTTTTTTAGAACTTGCGTTATTCGCTTCACAGTAATTCGCTCCGATACTCGTTGCGGACCGAATGAGCTGGCTCACAAGAGGGCGGGTTATGCTATCTTCTTTGATGCTCCTGCAAAATGCAATTACCGCCTCGCCGAACTTTGCAGTCCTTTCTTCGAGGTCATACTTGCCTTTGTTTGAAGATTGAGACATTGGTTATTCATTGAAAATTGAAAACTGATCCTTGAAAACTTTCATGATATGCCCGCAGTGATGTTGTAGATGGGTATCAAGATGGACGCAAGGAGGAAGCCTACGCCGACAGCCAGCGAGACAATCATGATGGGCTCGATCAAGCCGACCAGAGTGTCAATGAATGAGTCCGCCTCTCTTTTGTAGAACCTCGCAAGCGTCTTTAGGATAACGCCGAGTTCTCCCGTTTCTTCGCCGACTTTCACCATTTGCACCATGATGGGAGGAATCTCATCGCGCCGCGAGAGCGCTTCCGAAAGAGAGCTGCCTGCCTTCACTTTGCTCGCGACATCGTAGATGAGATCGCGATACAGGCCGTCTCCAACGACTTTCGCCGTGATTTCAAGCGCGCGGAGCATCGGAACCCCGGAGGAAAGCATGGTGTTGATATTGTCAGCGATGCGCGCAAGATAGATCTTCTGCAAGAGCTTTCCGAAAAGTGGGAGCTGGAATTTCAATTTCGCAAAAGAGACACCCGGGATGCCGAATCGCCATACGAAAAATCCGCCTATAATGAGAAGGACAAGCAGAAAGATGCCGTAGTCTCTTGCAAAATTGGAAAGAGAGATGACGAACTGCGTGTATGCCGGTATGGGCTGGCCGGACTCTACGAGAATGACAGAGAGTTTCGGTATGACGAGGACAAGCATTAAAACCATGACGGAAATAAATGCGAGAACAACAAATGCCGGATACATGAGTGCGTTCTTCGTCTTTGAAATGAGCTCATACGAGCGTTCCAGATAGTCCGCGAGATAGTTGAACGTCTCGGAAAGTTTGCCCGACTCTTCCCCCGCCTTCACCATGTTGACGTAAAATTCGGAGAAAACCGCCGGATGTTTCCCGAGCGCGCTTGAGAGCGACGTACCCCCTTGGATATCGTCGGAGACCTCGTTTAATTTTTTCTGCAGTACCGGATTCTCCGCACCTTCGGCAAGAAGGCGGAAAATGCGAAGCGCGGAAACGTGGCTGTCAAAAAGAATGGCAACCTGCCGCGAAAATATGACGACATCGCGGTACGAAACATGCTCCAAAAACCCGAGCGCCTGTTCAAGGAACGATCCCTGTTCGGCGGAAACAATGGAGGTAATCACATACCCGCGCCGCTGAAGCGACGCTATGGCAACGTCTTGATTCACGGCGTCAATACCGCCGGTTTCTTCCGCGCCGTTTTGATTTATGACTTTGTAATTAAATAGCATGGGATCAGTACGATCTCTGTAATATTAAAATTTTCAATGTCTGGGTACTCCGAGGACTTGGAAATTTTCATATTACAGAGATCGTGATGAATTACAAAAATCTCTCCAGTCCCTTCGGATTGCCGGAGAACAGCATCGCATTCTCTTGCGTCACTTCCCCGTCGTGAACAAGCCCGGCAAGACACCTATTGAAATCAATCATGCCGAATTCCGCCCCCGTCTCGATCACGCGCGGAATTTCATGGGTGCGCTTCTCGCGGATAAGGTTCTGAACGGCGGATGTATTGATGAGAAGTTCATACGCCGGTATTTGACCGCCCGAAATGCGCGGGATAAGGCGCTGTGAAAAGACTCCGAGAAGCGACTCGGCAAGCTGGACGGAGATCTGATTCTGCTGTTCCGCAGGGAAAGAGTCTATAATGCGGTCAACCGTCTGCGTCGCGTCGTTGGTGTGGAGCGTGGAAAAGACGAGGTGTCCCGTTTCCGCCGCGGTGACCGCCGCGGAGATGGTATCCGGGTCGCGCATTTCGCCGATCATCACGACATCCACGTCCTGCCGAAACATGGCGTACAGCGCCGTATGAAACCCTTGCGTGTCGGTGTGAATTTCGCGCTGGTCAATAATAGACTTCATCGGCTTAAAGAGATACTCCACCGGATCCTCAATGGTCAGTATGTGCTCCGTCCGCTCGCTATTTATAAGCTGAACCATTGCGGCAAGCGTTGTCGATTTCCCTTGGCCGATAGGACCAACCACCAGAAAGAACCCCTGCTTTTTACTGGTGAACGTCTGAAGCACTGGTGGAAGATTGAGTTCTTCAATTGAGCGAATGTATTCCGAAATGAGGCGCATGGCGACATTGATCACCCCGCGCTGGAAATACGCATTACAGCGGAAACGCGCTTTCCCGCCGTAGCTGTAAGAGAAGTCAGCCTCATATTCTTTGAACAGCTTCTCTTTCTTCTCTGCGGTGAGAATGACGGAAAGATACTCTAGCATATCCTCTTCCGTGAGAGGCCGCTTCTTCACAAGAGGCACGAGCTCTCCCATGACGCGAATGTACGGGGTCCTGCCGACGGAGAGGTGCAGGTCAGAGGCTTCCTCGCGGATTGTCGTGAGTACAAGATCTTCAAATTCATGTTTCGCGTCGGGCATATTGCAAGTTATTTACTGCGCGTTATTTGTAATA
>CAZRNX010000089.1:0-2839 GCA_964601555.1 uncultured Candidatus Saccharibacteria bacterium
TATTGAAATCATCGGACAGAATTGCTGTTATTGAAATAACAATACAACAAGAAACTAATACCATTTTTAAAAAACTCCTTTCATCTGCTTCATGATCCACTCGTACCCGGTAAGCCTTCTCATTGCCAAAGTATCGTTTATGTATTCAACAACCTTTTCTTCAATCTTTTCTTCGTGCGCGTCTAAAGCATCAAAAATTTGATTCGCCGTCGTCTTTCGACATGAGGCCGTACCGCATCTCGTCCATGAAGAAGAGTTCACTTTCACGATGTGATGTTTATAGTTAGATAATAAATATAAGAGAACATATCTATCAACCCTTTTCACCCGTTTCCTTTTCCTGTATAGTAGCTGTACTTCTGTAGCGGCTGTTTGTCGCTTTT
Organism: uncultured Candidatus Saccharibacteria bacterium; assembly: GCA_964601555.1. Lineage (GTDB taxonomy): Bacteria > Patescibacteriota > Minisyncoccia > Phycocordibacterales > CAIJYI01 > CALMXW01. The sequence continues at coordinate 384 of CAZRNX010000089.1, forward strand.
TATTTAATGTAATTTTATGGAACGTGACTATCCTTTAGAGAAAGTTCGCAATTTTGGAATCGTGGCGCATATTGACGCAGGAAAGACGACGACTTCCGAGCGCGTGCTCTTCTATACCGGCGTATCGCACAAGATCGGCGAGGTGCATGAGGGCGACACCGTGATGGACTGGATGGAGCAAGAACGCGAGCGCGGGATTACGATTACGTCAGCCGCAACTACTTGTTTCTGGACCCCGACGTATGCCACAAAAGATGGAATTGGCGACGCGGCAAAAAAACATAGATTCAATCTTATTGATACGCCGGGGCACATCGATTTCACGATAGAAGTGAAACGCTCGCTCCGCGTGCTTGACGGCGCGGTGGTAGTTTTCGATGGTGTCGCGGGTGTGGAGCCGCAGAGCGAGACCAACTGGCGCTATGCGGATGATGGCAAGGTCCCGCGCATTTGCTTCATTAACAAGCTCGATAGAATGGGCGCATCTTTTGAGCGCTCTTACCAGTCTATTCTCGACAGATTAACCAAGAATGCAGTCAGAATGCAGATTCCCGTTGGTGAGGAGGAAAATTTCTCAGCTGTTATCGATCTTCTTGAAATGAAAGCGTACAAGTTTGAAGGCGAGATGGGAAATAAAGTTGTAGAATTTGAAATCCCCGAGAGCCACAAAGATATTGCAAAGAAATATCACGATGAGCTTATCGAGAAGATAGTTGAGCAGGATGAGAAAGCGATGGGTGAATTCTTCAATGGCAAAGTCCCCGAACTTTCTGAACTGAAAAAGATTTTAAGAAAAGCGGTGATTGAGAACAAGATCGTTCCCGTCTACACTGGAAGCGCGCTCAAGAACAAAGGCGTTCAGCTCGTGCTTGATGCCGTTGTGGACTACCTTCCGTCGCCGCTCGATATTCCACCGACCAAGGGCCTTGATCCAAAAACAGGCGAGGAGGTAACCCGCGAGACGACTGATACCGCGCCGCTTTCCGCGATTGCATTCAAAATCCAGAGCGATCCGTTCGTCGGCCAGCTGACATTCTTCCGCGTGTATAGCGGGACGCTTGAGTCTGGCTCGTATGTATACAATGCGACGAAAGATAAGAAAGAGCGCATCGGGCGCATCGTCCGCATGCATGCCGATAAGCGCGAGGAAGTGAAGAAAGTTTTCGCGGGAGAGATCGCAGCCGCGGTGGGCTTGAAGGACACGCTCACGTCCGATACTCTTTGCGACGAGAACAATCCGATTATTTTGGAAAAAATTATCGCGCCGGAGCCGGTCATTTCGATGCGTATTGAGCCAAAGACGAAGGCCGACCAGGAGAAAATGGGCATGGCGCTCTCCCGCCTTGTCTCCGAAGATCCGACATTCCGCGTGAAGACCGATCCAGAGACTCTCGAGACTATTATCGCGGGAATGGGAGAATTGCACTTGGAGATCATGGTGGACCGCATGAAGCGAGAATTTTCTGTGGAAGCAAATACCGGGAAGCCACAGGTCGCTTATCGCGAGACCATCATGATGGAAGCTGAAGCGGAAGGGAAATACATCAAGCAGTCCGGCGGCCGCGGACAGTATGGTCATGTGCGCATTCGCATTAAACCGATCGATAAGAATGCCGACCTTGAAGATTTGCCAAAAAACACGAAGCGCAACAAAGCAAACACATTTGAATTCGTCAACAGCATCAAGGGCGGCATCGTTCCACAAGAATACATCGCGCCGGTTGAGAAGGGGATCATCGAGGGGATGGATAGGGGAGTGTCCGCGGGATTCCCGATGATAGATATTTCCGCCGAGCTCTACGACGGCTCGTATCATGAGGTGGACTCATCCGAAATCGCATTTAAAATCGCTGCGTCGATGGCATTTCAGGATGCTGCCAGGCGCGCGAAGCCGGTAATCCTCGAGCCCATCATGAAGCTTGAAGTCGTGATGCCGGAGCAGTTCATGGGCGATATCACCGGTCACCTCTCGTCTAAACGCGGGCAGATAGAAGCGATGGAAGATCGCGGGATGAATAAAGTGGTGAAGGCACTTGTCCCGCTCTCTGAAATGTTCGGCTACGTGACCGCGCTTCGCTCCCAAACTCAAGGCCGCGGTACGTCCACTATGGAATTCTCCCACTATGCCGTTGTCCCCACCCAAGTCGCGCAGGGGATCATCGAGTCGAGAAAATAAAATAAAAAAATTCAGCCCCGCTTTTCTGACGGGGCTCTGCAGTATTTATGAATGAGCTGGACTTGTTATTTCTTGCTGGAGCCTGCTAATTATCCAGTCGATAATTAGCGGACGTGCCATTGGGTATGGTACAGATTTGCCTCGAGCCCATCTGGACACCGTCCCGCTACTTACTCCAAACTCATCGATAAACTCTGACACGGGAATTCCGCAATATTTAATCGTATGCCGTACAGCGACAGAAAAGTTCTCGCTGTTTTCGTAATCTCCTTGTTTTAAT
>CAZRNX010000090.1:0-2832 GCA_964601555.1 uncultured Candidatus Saccharibacteria bacterium
GATTTTTAAGAGCATTTTTGTATTTTCACCAAAAGGGTAACCCCTCACACCCCCATCAGATAACCACGCAACATTCCGCGCCACCTGAAGGAGAGAAGCACGGATGCCAAAAGGTGCTTGACAAATAGTTTATATATGATAGGATAGACGCAGGTAGCCAACCTGTCATGATTTTTTTTGATATTTGAAAAGTAAGTGTGTCTACCACACATGCCTACCAGAGTATCGGTAGGGGTTTCTGTAAGAAATATTCGCGGCGTAACGCCGCGCTGGAGAATAGTATGGATATGAGTGCACTAGCACTGGCAACCAAAACGGTTGCGGAGGAGAAAGAGGCACTGGAAGAAGTTAATGAGGAGGGACCGAAGCCGAAAATTACTAAGCCAGGTCGTACGGCCCAACGGCTCGCGACTGCCGAACAAGAGCTCGAAGCCGCTGAGCAAGCGGCGGCGGACATCAAGGCAGCGGAACAGGCTAAGGAGCAAGCTGAACAGGCTCGCAAAGCGGCAAAGGATGAGTCTGACAAGGCTCTCGGCAAGCGTGTCAAAGAGCTTCGTGGCAGGTTGGAAGCCCTAAAGGCAACCGACTACCAAGCGGCCGTTGAACTAGCTTGCACGGAAGCTGTGAAGATGGCCACAGAGGTCGGCGCGTTATTAACCTACAGGGACCAAAAGTGCTTCCTCGCCGATAAAACCCTGGCACTGGTGGGCTGGCTCGCTTGGCCAGCCTTAAAAGAAGTTAAGGACCTGTTGTACGCCGCATGGCCGAACTTCTCCGATAAGGCACCATCTGCCATTCGGGAGGGTCTCACGGAATTACTTAATGCACAAGCAAGGTACATCCGAAAGCAGGCCAAACGTAAAGCCCAGCCACCTATGGCCCGTACCACGGTGAGTTCTTCTGACAACCAACGCCGTGGCACCCCGGTGTTGACCCCGGAACAGGCCTGGGATTGGCGGGAGAGAAGAAAGGCGGCTGGCGAACGCCACCATCACCAAGGGAAGAGTTCTGAAAGTCGACTCTATGGCAATCGTCGCCATAGGGACGACTAGTAAGACATTGATATAAAACAAGGAAGTTGCGCTGAAGCGGGACTGGTTTAGCCAGCCGCTTCAGTGAGTTTTCAGGAAGATGATTCGCCGAATCGTCTCTCGGAAAACTCAAAAAATCTCCCCAAATACTCATAGGAAAAACAAAAACCCCATCCGGCATTGCCGGACGGGATTTCGCTATCTCATGCTATATTATTGTGAAGGTTGTGAAGTTCCAGAAGCCGTCGAACCACGGCAAATTCCTCGGCATCTCCGCCATGACAGTTCATCAAACGAGCGACTAAATCTTCTTTGTTCGCCGCCTGGGCGATATGAGGATAGCGGTGAAGATGAGACGGGTTTGCGATAACTCTCTCTGCGGCTCTGAGAAAAATAGGAACCATGCTGCCAGTGAAAATCTGACGTGCCAATTCTTCAAGTGCGTGATTCTCTCCTGCCATCTTTCGCCTCCGAAAGAAACATAGACTGCTTGCATTATCCCGTGAAAAATTTTTTGATGCAAATTGTGTTTTTGTGGAAAAATAGGGGCTGGTGTATCATGATGTCATGAACGAAACGATACTTTTTGTAATTATTGCGCTGCTTTGCTTGGCTCTTTTAGGCGCGGGTATTTTTTTCTTTTTTTCGCGCAAGAAAAAGGAGGATGGAAGCGATATGAACGACTCTTTTGCGCTTCTGCAGAACCAAATGAGCGAGCTTATGCGGACGGTGGATGCGAAACTCGGCGAATCCCATAGCGCGTCGCGTTCCCAATGGAGCGAGTCGCAGAAACTCATTCAAGATATCAATAAGCAAGTCGTGGAGCATCTGACGCAGGTGACGAAGGCAATGACGGAGACGAATGAGGGGTCAAAACAAGTGCTTGGAGTTGCCGATCAGATCAGGAGTCTGGAGAAGATTCTCACGCATCAGAAGCAGAGGGGCGCGTGGGGCGAGGCATCACTCAAGTTGACGCTTGAGTCTTCCGGACTTCCGCCCACGGCATATGCATTTCAGCATCAATTTGGAAACGGCGAAGTGGTGGACGCGGTGGTATTTACCAAAGAGGGGATTATCCCCGTGGATGCGAAATTTTCGCTGGACAACTATACGCGTATTACAAACGAGATTGATGAGAGTAAAAAAGTCGAGCTTGAGAAAGATTTCAAGAATGACTTGAAACGGCGGATTGATGAGACCGCGAAATATATCCGACCCGAGGAGGGAACATTGCCGTTTGCGATGATGTTTATACCGGCCGAAGGAATTTATTACGATCTTTTGGTGAATGAAGTTGGGGCGGTGAAAATAAATACGCGCAGCCTGATTGACTATGCGTACAACGATAAGAATGTGATCATCGTCTCACCCACTACTTTCGCCGCGTATTTGCAGTCAGTCTTATACGGCTTTCGGGCATTTAAGATAGAAGAGAGCGCGAAGATAATTCGAAAGAATGTAGAAATGCTTGGCAAGCATATCAAAGCATACGAGGAATATTTCCGGAAACTCGGCGACACTCTTGGCACGAGTGTTTCGCATTACAATACAGCGTACAAAGAGTTGGCGAAAGTAGATAAGGATGTACTGAAGATCACAGGTGAAACCGCGGGCATTGATCCCCTTGCCCTTGAGAAGCCGATGAAGGAATGATAGCATGTGAGCATTATGAACACCGGGAAAATCATTAGAATCATCGGGTCTGTCGTGGATGTGGAGTTTCCGGACAACCTTCCGGCTCTGTGGAATGCGCTTGAGATTCACAGGCACGGCGACCTGGCCTCTGCCACCCCCTTCGCCA
>CAZRNX010000091.1:0-2740 GCA_964601555.1 uncultured Candidatus Saccharibacteria bacterium
GCTCAACAGAGCGGTTTGGATTTCGGAGATCAGGGAGTGGCAGAAGTCAGGAAAACTACGTCAATGTCCACAATAAAAACCCTCCGGTTTTAAGCACCAGAGGGTTTTATATCACACAATAAGAAATAAATCAATAGGAAAGTACATGAACTTCATCGCCGAGAGAGATTGTTCCATTTCCAGAATGGTTAAAATATTTTCCGAACACAACACCCTTCTCCGTTCTGCGGTATTTTGAGAGTGTTGTGAGCGGTTCTTTGCCGCGCTCCGCATTGAACTGATTGATGGTGGTGATGGGGCAACGGACGCAGAGCTTTGCGCCCATGAATTCTATACCGCCGATTCGTATACGCACCATTCGATCTTCGTCGTATGACAAAGAGCCGGTAATGACGATATTCGGACGAAAGCGATTCATCGGAAGCGGTTCGGGCATTCTTGCGTTGAGGTCGTCTAGTGATGATTGCGAAATGATTAGAAAAGCATTGCCGTCCGCGAACGCAAGGTCGCCACCGCCGTGCTTAGCTTTCCTGACGCCATTATCGGCCATGCGAACAAGCCGATATTTCCCTCTTCTCTCGCGTGAAAGGAATTCCGTGAACCACTCCGCGGCTTCATTGCCCTGATCTACGGCCACGCAGTCATTCTTCCAAATCCGCACATTGACCGCTTTGGTATTGCCACTTTCATTTTCCATACCAGAGACCGGCATTTCAATCATTGGCATTTTCGGCGCGGTAAGGCAAAGACTTTCGCCCTGAATAGATGTTTCAATGAGGCACATTGCCTTAATACCAATCCCATGGGGACCGTCTCCGCGCTGGGCAACGAACATTCCATTTTCGTCTACCACCATCCATTGGCGGTCAAATCGAATCCCCATTCTCCCGATATTCGCGCTCCGGAGCGAAATGCCAGAGCAAGACTTCACGGGATAGTAATATAGTTGAGACACCTTCATACTCATGTCATTTTCACTCCTTCGCGTAAATAAGAGAACTTTTGGTGGAACTTCTAGTTTGGAGAATAGCATTTTTTCCGTAAGAAAAAAACTGGACTCTTTTTCTCTACATGCTAGAGTAGGGATATGAAGAAGACTCCCAAAGGCGTTTTGGTGAAATTACGCCCGAAGACTTTGGAAATTCACGGTGGTGGGTCGCTTGCCGATCTTTCGCTCCGTCCCGAACTTCACCGCGTCGTCGGCTTCTCTCTCGGTTCTTTTGACCGAGCGAAACGGCTTTTTGAAGGTAAGGAAGAGGGTTTCATTTATACCCGCATCAACAATCCGACGGTGGACAAGCTCGAGAAGCGCCTCGCTCTCCTTGAGGGCGCAGAGGCCGGGCTCGCCACTTCTTCCGGAATGTCCGCAATCGCGCTTCTCGCACTTCATCTTGCGAATGGCGGCGGACACGTTGTTACGTCCAATCGGCTGTACGGCGGCGTATTTCATCTTTTTCGCGAGCGGCTGCAAGCACTTGGCATCGGGGTTGATTTTGTGGACAATCCGCACAATCTTGCAGAGTGGGAAAAAGCAATTCGTCCAAATACGAACTTCCTCTACGTTGAGTCGCCAAGCAATCCTCTTATAGATATTTTTGACATTCGAGCGCTTGCGAAACTCGCGCATAAGCGCCACATACCGCTTGCCGTAGACTCTACGCTCGCAACACCGATATTGCTTCAGGCCATAAAGCACGGCGCCGATGTCGTCGTCCATTCGCTTTCCAAATATATGGGCGACGGAGAAGTCATCGGGGGTATGATTTTGGGGAAGAAAGAGCTGATAAACGCGATTCGCGGCGGATGGATGCGTGACACAGGGCCATGCATTTCACCGGACAATGCTGCGATACTCTGCTATCACATCGAATCTCTTTTTGCGCGGGTCTTGGAGCACGGGAAAAATGCGACACTCGTTGCGAATTTTCTTTCCAAACATCCGAAAGTGAAGCAAGTATTTTATCCGACACTGGGGAAAAACGCCGCGAATAATCGCGCACTTATGGCGAAAGGGTTTGGCGGTCTCATGGCTTTTGAAATAAAGGGCGGCAAAAGTAACGGACGGAACGAGTTGAGAAAAAAAGCAAAAACCGTTTTGGAAAGTTTGCGACTTTTCTGGCATGCCGCGAATATCGGCGAGGCGCGTTCTCTCGTCATTCATCCGGCTACGACCACGCATGGACAGATGACCCAAAAAGAACTTAAAAAAGCCGGTATTTCTGAAGGAGTACTTCGCCTCTCTATAGGCCGGGAAGATCCAAACGATCTTATTGAAGACCTTGCACAAGCGCTGGCGAAAATATAAAAAGTTGAGCGAGTACACCATCTTTTCACAGAGAGTGTGGGACTGTCGCCAAACTCTTCATACCATCACCTCTTTTCCACAAAGAAAATCACTGGCGCTGTAGTAGAATAAATGCATTAAAACCTTAATTCTCAACACAAAACCATGCAAAAGCCATCGGAGAAAACAGAGAAAATGTTCCTCGTAAACACAGAAAAGGAAGTATTCGACGTCGTAATCCAGCAGAATCACCCATTCAGAAAACTGAATGGCATCATCAAAAAATGTTTGCGCTTCGTTCAGGAAATTTCACACGAGACTTCAACTTTGGCGGTTGCATTTGGCTGCCGCCCAAGCGTGCGAGGCGGCGCCAAGCGCGACTGATGAGCACAAGAGTTCGTTTTGTGGACTCACCGGGGATCGGACCCGGGACTCGGCAATGCGAATGCCGCGTAA
>CAZRNX010000092.1:0-2695 GCA_964601555.1 uncultured Candidatus Saccharibacteria bacterium
GTTTTCTGAAATGTAGTTGTATGGGGGTGTCAGAATTAAATTAATTGAGTACTAGTACTGCGTTAACTTAATCTTGACCCCCTATCACATCCTATAATTCCCATGTTTTCTGAAGTGTAGTAGTGGTATGGGGGTGTCAGAATTAAATTAATTGAGTACTAGATAAGGATTTTGAATGCTCTCTTACGCACTCTCTTGGAGCTTCTTCAGCGCCAGGCCGATACTGACGGAGAATTCCGGGCCCGCTTCCTTGAGAAGCGGCGCGAGGAATGCCGGGGTTTCAAGTTTCGCGAATGGATCGCCGAATACGGACTGTGTTGAAAGCCATTTCTTGGCATAGTCGGGAAGTCCCTTCAAGAGCACGCCGCCGCCGGTCAGAATGACTTTGGAAATCGTGCGGTTGTTCTTGCTCTGATAGTTTAAAAGTACTCTGTTGGACTCCGCAAAAATATACCCGATGGCCGATTCTATCACGCCGGATATTTTTTTCGTATCCTCTTCTTTGCCGAGAAGCCCGATCTCTCTCTTCAGGCTCTCTGCTTTCGCCACGCTTACATTGAGCGACCGACTAAGCGCGAGCGTGACCTCCTGCGAACCGCGAGAAACAATGTGAACACTCTTGATGATTCCCTGTTCCACTATGGAGAGCTTCGTCATCCCCGCACCCATGTCAAGGAACATGATCGGCGACATGTCGTGACCGATAGTCGCGCGGATGGAACTGTACACTTCGATTTCGAACGTGGGACTCTCGATGCCGAGCGTCGACACAATATTTTGGTATTTGTTGAGCACTTGGTTGTGTATCGCGACGATCATAACCTGGAATTTTTCTTTCTTCTCAGGGTCTTCCTCCCCTTCTGGTTCAAAGCCGGACTTCGGTATGATAACCCAGTCAAGCGCCACTTCGGTGATCGGCACCGGAATATATTTGCGCGCTTCAATCGGAATAATCTGCGGCAGCTTGCTCTCCTCCATCGCAGGAATCTCAATGAGCGTCAAGAGCGCCGCGGAAAGCGGGAGCGATACCGAACCAACCCTTGTCGTCACATTTGCCTCGCGAAAAATATCCTTCCCCGCTTCCACTATTTTCTCTACCGGAAGATTGGTGGCGCGGCCGACATCAAGTCCCGCGTAGGGTCCGAGTGCAAGCTCGCCGTACGTCTCAAGTATTGCGCGGCTCTGGTCCTTCCGAACTTGCACGACTTTCAGAAATGAGGATCCTATGTCGAGACCGATGACACTCTTGCTTTTCTGAAGCATCTTCTTCGCCGATCCGACAAGATCTCCTATATTGATTCCAAAAGGCATATATGTTTAAATTACGTATCATTCTACCATAAAAATAATGCGAGCGCCATGAAATATCTGTTGAAAATTATTTCCAATGCGCTTTTCCCCAGGGCCTGCGCCGGATGCTCTGCGGCGGACGAAGATTTCTGCCTTAGCTGTCGCATATCCGCCAAGCCGCCGGGAGATTTCGCGTTTCGGGCAGAGTGGCTTACTTCCGTCTGGTCATATCAAGATCAGCGCGTCAGAAGTGCCGTTCGCGCGCTCAAATACCGCGGGAAGAAACCTATTGCAAAAATTTTTGCGGAAGCTCTGTATGAGAAACTGCTCGAAGAACTCTCGGAAAAAGAAATGTTCGCGGGAGAGATGGAGGTAAAAGAGGAATTCCTTCTCATTCCCATTCCCCTTTCTAATTCTCGCCTGCAGAAGCGCGGCTTCAACCAGTCGGCGCTCATTGCCAAATATCTCGCATGTCTCGCACCTGAAATTTTTGAAAATAGAAACGACGTGCTTCTCCGAATTAAAAATACCGAACACCAAACACTCCTCAAGAACCGCGACGAGCGGCTGAAAAATCTCGAGGGCTCTTTTATTATAAAAAATCCCGATGCTGTTCGGGGAAAAATTATTATTTTAATAGACGACGTCACCACCACGGGCGCAACGCTCATGGAAGCCCGACGCGTGCTCCTATCTGCGGGAGCCAGGCGTGTGTATGGCGCTACGATAGCACACTAAGGGCTCTTCCGAAAATAACTTCTCCAGATTCGGTTTCAAATTTTTCCAAGATTCGATTTTTTCTGACTGAAAAAATCTTGAGGTGCAGCAGCAGCTGCAGTGAAAGATTTTTGACGGAAGAAAAGTCGGAGATTGGGAAAATTTGGAGGCGAGATGGGGGAGTTATTTTCGGAAGAGCCCTAAATCCGGCTGAGAGGTTTTTTGAAGAAATACGCAAAGCAACGGCAAATCAAATATTCGAAACGCTTGAGAACCAAGAGAAAGTTATCGAGGAGGCCGTAAAAACGCTCTCACTGAACGAGGAGAGTATGCGACAGTTGCTGGGATACGAATGGATTAAAGAGCAAATCGGAACGGGTTAATTGGGGATGGTATAAGAAACTTGATTTCGAAAAAAGCACTTCGGCGTACCCTGTCTCACTTGTATTAGAACAGACTGACTCTACCGTACCGTGTATGTCTTCCAAAGTCAAGAAAATGGCGGCCCTTGACTTCTGTGAATCGCCATACTACATTTATCTTTGGCTGACGGAGCATTTTCGTCAGGTATTTGTGTAATTTGTAACTTCAAGTATAGTTAGGTAATGAAAATCTCGTTCGGTGGTGAAGAAGTCCAAGTCAACGGATTTCCTGTGCCCAACCTGAAGCGCAAGTGCAGTGCCTCCAG
>CAZRNX010000093.1:0-2638 GCA_964601555.1 uncultured Candidatus Saccharibacteria bacterium
TCTTGGAAAAATTTGAAACCGAATCTGGAGAAGTTATTTTCGGAAGAGCCCTAAATATCACTTTTCTCCAATCAAATACTTGCACCCATCCGGTCCCATTTTTGCACTGTGAACAGCATTGGCGGGCACATCAAATCTGTCACCTTCCTTGAGTACGTGCGAAACTCCCCCAATGATAAGCTCCATTGAGCCAGAGAGAATCACGTGCATGCTTGTTAGGGCGTGTGTATGGTCGGAATAAAAAAGCCCGGCCGGATCTTCCTGTACGTACAAGCCGGAGTACCCCTCTACGCCAAGTTTCTTCTCCCATTCCTCTCGCGTCATATTTTTCAGCATATCATAAAGTCATTGAAAAAGGAGCATTGTGTGATACATTACAGGAGTATCTGGAAACGTGGCTGAGTGGTCGAAAGCGGCACCGTGCTAAGGTGTTAGGGGAGCAATCCCCTCGTGGGTTCGAATCCCACCGTTTCCGCAGGACGAAGTTCGAATATTTTTCGAGGAAAATCCCGATGTTGAATTTTGAATAGCGGTTTGGGTTGCGCACCCCGGCGCTCCCTCCGGTCACTATGCCCGCACAAAACGGCCTTTGCTTTTTCCTTTTTGCCTGCCCAAAAAAAATTGCAAAAGGAAAAGGCCGTTTTCGTATAGCAGACAAGCTCGAATAGGAAGCGCCACGGTACGAGCGAGCCGTGAAAGAGAGAACGATGATAATACAATCACAAAACTCTCTCCCTATTCCAAGTTCTCTCTGAAGCGACTTCACTCGGAGTTTTCTGATATGATTGCATTACAAAGCGCGGGATTGGTTTTCAAAATGAGTTCGCGCAAAGGTGAGTATTTTACCGTTTTTTATAGTAATTCATTGCTATTGAAGAACGCTTATGCTTATATTAAGGTAGTGATAAAAATTATTAATAGTTAACCTCTAACTAGGATGAAAAAAGCAAAATCAAAAAGCACGGCGAAGGGGAAGGTGAAAGGAAGGGTGGCGGTGAAAGCGGGAAGCAAGCCAAAGGGCAAGGCGAAAACGAATTCGGCATTTATGAAGCCGATGCAAGTAGACGCAACGCTTGCGGCAGTTGTCGGCAAGGGGCCGATGCCCCGCTCGGAAGTCATAAAGAAGCTTTGGGGCTACATCAAGAAGAACGGGCTTCAGGACATGAAGAATAAGCGCAACATCAACGCCGATGATGCGCTCAAAGCCGTCTTTGGCGGGAAGAAGACCGTCAACATGTTTGAAATGACCAAGCTCGTTTTGAAGCATCTCTCATAGTCGCTTCACCGGATATTAAGGGCTCTTCCGAAAATAACTCCCCCATCTCGCCTCCAAATTTTCCCAATCTCCGACTTTTCTTCCGTCAAAAATCTTTCACTGCAGCTGCTGCTGCACCTCAAGATTTTTTCAGTCAGAAAAAATCGAATCTTAGAAAAATTTGAAACCGAATCTGGAGAAGTTATTTTCGGAAGAGCCCTAAGGCAAGCCGTGCGATTACTAATACTCTCTATTAGTAGTTTATTAGCTGTGTATGCATCACATAAATATGTATAAGAAAATTCTCGTTGCGGCGGCAACCCTGGCGGTGTTCATCCCCGTCGCCCTGATTTATGCCGCTGACTATTTCCCGAAGAGTTCGGAGAATATGGGCAACGTTTCCGTCGGCGGCAAAGACGCATTTCGCAATCTCTATGTTGCCGGAGGAACGGTTACTATTAACAAAGAAATCGAGGGTGACCTCTTCGCGGCTGGGGGAAGCGTAAATGTTGCGGGCCATGTTGAGAAAGATCTCTTTGCGGCGGGCGGCAATGTGACCATAGCAAGTACGGTCGGAGAAGATGCGCGTATTGCGAGTGAGAGCATCACGATAAATGCGCCCATTAACGGTGATGCGCTTCTCGCCGGTGCAACGGTTGTCCTCTCCAAGAACGCAACCGTCGGTGGAGATCTTTGGGCGGCCGGAGGGGTGATGAATGTGAACGGCGCGGTCGCAGGCGGTGCGAGGCTCACCGGAGGTGAAATTTATATCAACAGCGCGATCAATGGACCCCTTGAAGTCCGATCGAAAGAGATGCTTACTTTCGGCCCGGAGGCGCGGGTACTGGGGCCTATCGCTCACTATGGCAAGATTCGCGCGACCGTTCAGGAAGGAGCGCAGATCGGTCCCGTCGAATTTGCTGAGTGGGAGAAGAAGAGCGCGACACCTGCCATAGCGGGGCTATTCGGCGTGCTTGTCATCTGGAAGCTGCTCGCCCTGCTTGTTGCGGGACTCATCCTTGTCAGACTTTTTCACCCGAAGCTCTCTGAGATCATTACTTCCGTTTACGAGAAATTCTGGGTGAATCTCGGTATTGGGACACTCTCGCTTGTCGCGGCTCCACTCGCGGCTATTCTTCTCTGCGCGACTATTGTCGGCATATACGCCGGAATACTCCTCGGCGTCATGTTTATATTCTTAATTCTCTTGGCAGGAGTGGTTTCGATACTCTTGCTTGGAAGCATTGTTGAAAGACTCATAAAGAAAGATTGGACTCCGCCGCTTTCTTGGCGCACAATCATCTGGGGTACTCTTGCCTCTCTCGTACTCACGCTCATTCCAATAATTGGATGGGTACTCATGTTCGTTCTCTACATCTCCGG
>CAZRNX010000094.1:0-2635 GCA_964601555.1 uncultured Candidatus Saccharibacteria bacterium
TCGGGGTGCTGGGAATCGAACCCAGTCTACGCGCACCCGAAGCGCGCGTACTGCCGGTATACTACACCCCGAGGGTTATGCACTTCGCACTATAGCATATATTCATGTGTTTGATAAAGTAATAAGAGCGAAGACGCATTCTTATAAGCCGGGGTTCTATGTATAACTATTTTAAGTTCTTTATCGGTCTCATTATAATATTTATTATCACTGCCGTAGGCGGTCTGCTTGATGTGGCATATTGTTTTTTTGACATAAATTCGTTCTGTCAATAATAGTAGGCTCTCATGGAAGAAGTTTACGCTGCGCTGTTTTCATGGGCGCTCATGGTTTCGGGATATGATCCGCCGGAACATCCGCCCTATATTTTCAAGAAGTCTCACGTATTTTTCGTAAGAAATGCTTGCGGCGGGAATGAGTGTAAAGTTATCGGGTGGTTTCCGCCCAAAGGCGCTTGCAACAAAGAAGGAGAGTGCAAAGATCTTGCCTGGTTTCCTCCGGGCGATGCAATTTATATTGATAGAGAACTCAATCTCACAGACAGCCTTTTTGCCCGCTCTCTTGTTGTCCATGAGATTGTGCATTACCTTCAACAAGAAGCGGGAGCTCTAAAGTGGCCGTATTCATGCGAGAAGCTGGTGTATTTTGAAAGACAGGCCTATGCGTACCAGCAGAGATATCTCTCCGAACATGGCGGCTATTATCCAACCGGCCTAGTCACGCACACGATTGAGTGCAGCTAAAACGCCGAATCTTACTACGTAGAAACACTGAAGCTCCCGCTCTAGCAAGGGCGGGAACTTTTTAATTCTTTTACATATTGCCCCTCCCCGATATACTATAAGTAGTCATTGTTTTTCACAATACACATACTTCCGAGGCAGGCATGAACGCACAGATTCTGAATTTTTCAAAACTAACCATTTTTTTGATTATCGTATGTATAGTCATTCTCGCACTTCTTCTTTTTCCGATGAAAGAGGGGAGAAAAGAGATTATGGAGAATGTTTCCAGATGGAGTGTTCCGATCTTCATTACAAAATTGCAAACCGACGAGAAGGGCGAAGCGACCGGCTCTATACTGACTCCAGATGGTGTGATAAGCACAGTACGCCATGTCGTACACGATGCGCAGGGGACCTTAGATATATCAGAATTAAATAAGACATATCGGTATGAGGTTATCTTCGAGCGACAGAAATATAATACCATTCTCGTATATGTAGACCCAGGTAAAGACATTGCTGCCCTGCGTCTGGATTTTGGACAAGAGAATCGCCCTGTCAATGTTCCGTTTGCGATTATCGGTGATTCCGACACGTTGTACATGGGACAGGATGTTTGCGCCATTGGGAAGCCCTTGGGGAAGTTGTCGCTTACGTGCGGAGTGGTAAGCCAACCTGCACAGGATACTCCATCGCAATTGTCAAAAGTTCCGCTTATACAGGTTGATGCCGCTATTAATCCCGGCAATTCGGGTGGCGCGCTTATCGACCCAACGAACGGTGACTTTATGGGGATGTGTATAGGAATGATTCCCACGAGAGAAAACCTTGGTTTCTGTATAGGGGGCAATTATATTAAAGAATCCCTTGCGCAATTTCTACCCTAATCTGCCGAGCCACCGAACCTCTTTATTCCTCTTGAACCAGACCATTTGCCGGCGGGCGTACTGCCGGCTTTTTGTTTCTATTTCTCGCAACATTTCTTCTTTCACGAGCTTTTTTTGGAGATACAGCGCAATATATCTATATTCTAGCCCCAATTCTTCCAATCTTCCCCATGAAACTCCGTGCTTCTCGTGCAAATTTCTCACTTCAGCTACTAAGCCTTTCTTCATTCTCGCAAGCAATCTATCATGAATATTTTTTCGTAAAGTTTTTTCATCCGGGGTTAAGCCAATATACAGCACATCATACTTCTTCTCACCTCTTTTAACTTCCGGCACTTTCCCGAGCGCTTTTGCAATCTCTATCGCCCTCACCAGTCTCCTCGGATTCTCTTTTTCAATAGTTTTTGCGCGGACAGAGTCAAGCTTTTTAAGCATCATGTATAACTCTTTCGCACTCTTTCCGGCAAGCTTTTTTCTCAGTGCCGGGTTGGGGGGCACATCCGGAGTTTCTCTATTTTTCGCCACGGCGTCAATATAAAATCCTGTACCGCCGCACAGTATCGGCACTTTGCCTCGCTTAACGATGCCCCCTATCGTCCTATCAGCGAGCTTTTTGTACTGCGCTACACTGAACTGTCTCTTGGGATTTGCGACAGAGAGCATGTGGTGGGGGATGCCATTCATTTCACGCTTACGTATCTTCCCAGACCCAATATCCAGCCCCCGATATACTTGCCGCGAATCGGCCGACACCACTTCACCTCCGACTTGGCGCGCCACCTCAACCGCAAGCGTCGATTTCCCGCTTGCCGTGGGGCCGAGGATGACGATGAGGGTGGGAAGGTGGGCAAGGGTTGACATAAGAGTATAGTATATGGTAGATATAAGGTTGGCAATGATAGTTCACCAACAGGATAGGAGCTAGTTATGTACTCATTTTCCCACCCTAATTGTAATAACATCACACGAACTTGACACATTTCCAGTGCCGAGTATGATGGAAGTACAAATGGGCTTCGACCT
>CAZRNX010000095.1:0-2627 GCA_964601555.1 uncultured Candidatus Saccharibacteria bacterium
AGTAAAAGGCGTTCCGTAAAAAGAACGCCTTTTACTATTGTACCCTGTATGGAAATGAGTGGTTGTGGAAAAGTGGTGTTTCGTAATTCAAAGTGGTTCAGGTAAAAGCTCGGTCGCGCAAGAGTTATCTAAGCACATTGGCGCCACTGTTATCGAGGGAGACGCTATTCGCATCGAACTCCGTAAGCAGGGCGAGCGCTATGAACGAGCTCGTGCGATCGCTGAGAATGTGGCTATGGAAGTGGTGAAGGGAGGTGGCAATGTTATTCTTGATTCTGACTTCGTGGATGAAAAGAAGCGAGCAAGCTTCCGTGAAAAAGCGCGCAAGATGAGTGTTCATTCTCTTTTTATTCGCACGCATTGCGACCTCGATGTAATGGTTGGCCGTGTTCTTACTGCCAGCTATCGTGATCGCGTAGATGATTTTTTTGGCGGCGCGTCTTCAAAATGGACTGGAAACGAACAGATCAAAGGTGCGGCTGTGAAGGTTCGCGAAATGTGGCGGCGAACTCCTCACCATTATCGTTGGGTCAATGAGGGCGGCGGCAAGTGGGTTCTCAAAAAGTTTCCGTTTGCCGTCTTTGCCACAATTGACACCACGGATTCGGTTTTGTGGAAACGAGAAGTAGAAAAGGCCGCAAAACGAATCCTTGCACTCTGATGTGTAGATCGAGGCATCTCAATGGGGTGCCTCTTATTTTTGCCAGCCCCGCGCTTTATATCTAACTCCTATAGTTCTAATACTCTCTGGTAATATCTATGTCGGAGTGATAAGCTGTTTTTATATCGGGTTGGTTCCAATGGTTCGGGCAGAAGCACTTGCTGAAACACCGCTAAAGCCGTATTGAGGCAGGATTTCTCGCAAAATCTCGTTCCACTGGCGGATATTCTCGAACACCTGGTTCCAATTCAAATCCTTTAAGGGCACCACGTAGGAAATTGCAAGCGGTTTTGGTTCGCCTCGCTTCGCTCGGCGACTAATTTGTATTCAATTTTGGGGGCAAAAACGAATTGGCGATTCTGCAAAAAATGGTTCGAGCCGATGTTTTTTAGAAATGTTGGCAATTCAGAAAGATTATCAGTCCGAACAAGATTAGCGGCTTGATTTAAGGATTTTACGAACTCACGAGCCGGTTCGAGCCAAGACAACCCTTTTGTCTCAAAATCGGTAATTTTCTCATTCAACGACATTTTTTGAGACAGCAGACTCTGCTTTTTGGCGGCGTATTCTTCTGTGGATAAAGCGTCCGCGAGATAGATATCTAACAATCTTTGGAGTTTTGTTTCAACTATCACCAGTCGCTCTTTCAACACGCCAACTTCGCTTTGTGCATCCTCTCTTGCTTTATCCTGTTCGCTGTCCAATGCCGCCAAAACTTTTTCTGTATCTTGGCTCGACAAAGAAACTTTTTGCAAGAAGTTTTTGATTTGCTCGGTCAGTGCTTCTTCGCGGAGATAATGCTTTTCTTGGCACAATCCTTTTTTCTTTGTACAACGGTAGTAGTTATGACCTTTCTGTCGCTCTCCGGTTATTGAGCAACCGCAAGAGGCACATTTTAGTAAGCCAAGAAAAGCAAAGTTATGCTTTCTAACTTCCTGTACTTTTCCTCGCTTCGCCATAACTTCTTGGCATTTATCAAAAAGTTTCTTTGAGATTAACGGTTCGTGTTTCCCCTCAAAAATTTCCCCCTTCCATTTCATAAGGCCAAGATAGAAAATATTTTGTAGATTTTTCTGAATGTTGGCGATGACAAGCGGCTTGCCGAGATTACCACCCAAACCATTTTCCTCACACCAATTTGCGAGAGAATGGAGAGTATATTTCCCGGTGGCATACAACTCAAACATTTTTCTTACCTTCAGGGATTTTTCAGTGTCAATGTCTATTCCACGAGTTTTCGGATTATTGCTGTAGCCCACCGGAGCCCAGCCGGGCCAAGTGCCGTTCCGTATCTTTTGCCGCAAACCGCGCTTCACATTCTCTCGCAAATTATCTACAAAATATTTCGATTGCCCGAACGCGATATTAAGCATGAACAAACCTTGTGGTGTCGGTTCAAACCAGAAAGTGGGAAATTTGAGGGATTTAATCAAGCCGCGATCTACAAAGTGAATAATCTTTCCGCCATCAACGCTATTTCTCGCTAATCTGTCTGGGTGCCATGAGATAATCCCGTCTGCTTTCCCGGATTCGAGAATTGCCAACATTTCTGCGAATTTAATTCGCCCGGGTTCTTTGGCAGTTGTTGCTTCCTGAAAGGAAGCAACAATTTCCAGTTTCTCTTTGGCGGCAAATTCTTTCAATTCATGCATTTGGGCTTCAATCGAAAGCACCTGTCGGTCATCTTCTTCTGTGCTCTTGCGAGCGTAAATTATGTATTTCATATTTTAGTTTTAGAAATTAAAGATTAAAAAATTTTCTTTCCCCCAACGGAATCGCCAATTCGTTTTTGCCCCCAAAATTGAATACAAATTAGTCGCCGAGCGAAGCGAGGCGAACCAAAACCGCTTGCAATTTCCTACGTGGTGCAGTATTCTAAAGATAGTCCGAACGCATTTCGCCGCCTGCGGCGGCGAGAAAATCCCCCCGCGAAAAAATTCTGAAAATGCGGCGGAGCCGAACCGAT
>CAZRNX010000096.1:0-2617 GCA_964601555.1 uncultured Candidatus Saccharibacteria bacterium
CTGGATTCAACAATAGTACTCTCGCGCTCGCTTGCGGAGTTGGGAATTTATCCGGCTGTTGATCCGCTTGATTCGTTTTCATCCGTGCTTGAGCCGCGCGTGGTAGGCAAAGAACATTACGATGTCGCTCACGGCGTGCAGAAGACACTCCAACGCTATAAAGAGTTGCAGGACATCATTGCGATTTTGGGAATGGACGAGCTTTCCAACGAAGACAAACTTACCGTTTCTCGCGCAAGGAAAATTCAAAAATTCCTCTCCCAGCCATTCTCTGTTGCCGAGGCATTCACTGGTCGCCCGGGTAAGTATGTCTCGCTTAAAGAAACGATCAGAGGGTTCAAAGAAATTCTCGACGGTGCTCACGACGGGAAACCCGAAAGCGCGTTTTATCTGGTAGGGGGAATTGATGAAGTAAGATAGAAGCAGAGGTTTAGTTGACATATTTTATATATAATGTTATAATAATACTATGACCCCCTTTCATCTTGAAATTATCACACAGGAAAAGAAAGCGCTTGACAAAATAGTGGAGAGCGTGTATGTTTCAACCATTGATGGCGACATCACGGTGCTCGCGAACCATACGCCGTATGTGTCGGTGCTCAAGCCATCGGAGATTATTATAAAGACTGCGGATGGAGAGGAAGTTCTTGCGGGAACGGGGGGGATCATAGAAGTGACGCCGGAGAAAGTGACAATTCTTGCCGACTCGGCTGTGCGCGAAGATGAGATTGACGAAGGAAAAGCCGAGGAAGCGCGGGAACGTGCCGAAAAGCTTATGGGGGAAAAGCTTTCCGATCGTGAAAACGCGGAAACTGCGGCAGCCCTTGAAAAAGCGCTTTTGCACATCAGTATCGCAAAGAGGCGTAGACATCACAGAAGGAAGGTGATATAATTCACAAAAATAAATAGAGGATATTATTACTAGAGCGTTCATCGAATAAACTCATGTTCTATAAGGCTTTTTTTGTTACCATGGGATTTGTCGCGGCAGCCGTGATCTTCGGTGTTTCGTCGACTTCGGCAAACTCCGAGCTTTTACCCAACCTCAGCCCCTATCCGGCGTCAAGCATCCGACTGGAAATTGTCGGGGCAAATACCTTGCTTCGGTTCAGTACGACGGGATGGAATGACGGCGCCGGAGCTCTGGAACTTCGAGCCGGCGAAGTCGATCGGGATAATGGCAGGCAGAATGTATACCAGCGGGTATTTACATCCAATGGAAATTTTGCGGACTATTTGGCGGGAGCATTTGCCTGGCACGAACTCCATTCGCATTTCCACTTTGAGGATTATGCGAACTATACTCTCCAGCCAGTGAACGCTCCGGGCGGCTCCGAGCGCGTTGGACATAAAACAACATTCTGCGTGATGGATACGACTCGCGTCAACACGAAGCTCCCCGGTGCTCCGAAGCAGGCGCACTACAATACCTGCGGGAGCCAGATTCAGGGCATGTCGGTGGGATGGGGGGATACCTATGGCTACTATCTCGCAGGCCAGGAGATTGACATTACCGACTTGCCGAACGGGGACTATCGTTTGAAGATAGAATTGGATCCGAAAGGCAAGATTTTTGAGATAAACGAGGCCGACAATATCAGCACGATCGATATTCGGCTTGCTGACGGAACGGTAAGCGTTATAGGAAACAAACCCGGACGCAATCGATAGAACAGCCGCTCTTTAATTGTTTAGAAAATTATTAATAACTTTACAGTATTATGTTTACACCATTTTATAAGAAGATTACCGTCACCCTCGGGGTGGTAATCGCATCCGTTCTAATGTTTACTTCAGTTGCGCAGGCGAAGCATTCTTGGGGCGGCTATCATTGGGCAAGGACGGCCAACCCGTTCACCCTCCAGCTTGGGGATAATGTGTCCGGAGTCTGGGATGCTCATCTCGCGACTACTTCTTCCGACTGGAGTCAGTCAAGTGTTCTTGACACCAAGGTCGTCCAGGGGTTTGTCAGTCCAAAAACGTGCCGCGCGACAAATGGCCGCGTAGAGGTCTGCAACAGCAAGTACGGCAACAACGGCTGGCTTGGAATAGCGCAAATATGGGTGAACAGCGACTGGCATATCACGAAAGGTGCGACAAAAATGAATGATACGTATTTCAACACGGCGAAATACAACACACCTGCATGGCGCAATCTCGTCATGTGCCAGGAGATTGGACACACTCTTGGCCTTGATCACCAGGATGAGAATTTCAACAATCCGAACCTCGGTACCTGCATGGATTACACAAGCAACCCGGAATCAAACCAGCATCCTAATGCGCATGATTATGAGCAGCTAGAAACGATCTATGCATCACACACCGACCCTTACTCGACTCTCTCCTCATTCTTCTTAAGTCCGTTAGGCAAAATGCGCGTGCCATTCGTGTCGCAAGCTGAAGATATCGACCTTGACGATCCGCGAGAGTGGGGACAAGCGGTTCGCGGAGAGGCAAAAGAACACGCCTCTCTCTATGTCCGCGATCTCGGCCAGGGTGAGCAGGTCTTCACATTCGTTGTGTGGGCCGACCACGAAGGACACGAACACGAGTAAGAAATTAACGATGATTCATGATTCACGCAAAGAGCGTCCCCTAGGGAACGCTCTTT
>CAZRNX010000097.1:0-2463 GCA_964601555.1 uncultured Candidatus Saccharibacteria bacterium
CTCTGTCTATTGACCTTGAATGCGCGTGGGGGTCGGGAAAAAAGAGTCTTATCCCAGCCCATCTTCAGGAGAGGGCAACCATAGATAAGTTCCTCCTTCTCTGCGAAAAATATCGGATATCGTGCACATGGGCCGTGGTAGGCAACCTTTTTCTGAAAGATAAAAAAGAAGCGGCCGATAGAAGTATTAAGGTGCTTGGAAGAGGGAAATATGTCTATGCTCATATGAGTGGACATGATGAGACCCTTAACAACAATCTTTGGTTCGGTGAAGATATAATACAGAAAATCTTGGGTTGTAAGGTAGCCCAAGAAATTGGTTGCCATACTTTTTTTCATAGTCTTGACTCAGAGACGAATCCCGTGGATTTTGCAGAAGAGCTCCGACAATCTTCAAGAATTGCGAAAGAAAAATTCGGTGTAGAGTTAAAATCATTTGTTTACCCAAAGAATAAGATATGGGGGGGGTCCGAATGTTTAAAAAGATCGGGCAGGGTCATTTATAGAGGATCTGACAAAAAAAGAAATATTCCAATCCCGGGCATGGGGCAGCTCTTCAAGATTGTCGACGAATACTTTGGCCTTCCAGCGTTAGAGGTCTATCCTTACAAGGACGAACATGGATTAATGGTAGTGTCGGGTAGCTATTTTTACCCCACTATTTTAAAGGGTCGTTTTTGCCCACCGATGAAATCCAGGGTCAGAAAATGTCTTGGCGGAATAAATAATGCCATTAGACACGGAGGAATATTTCATCTATGGTTTCATTTTCATAATATCTCTCTCAACCCGGAGTACTGGCTTGATGGTTTAGAAAAGATATTTATTGATGTGAGGGGAAGGGTTCGGTTGGGGAATCTGGAAGTGAAAACAATGGGCGAACTCGTTCATTGGTGATATGTATCCATGAAAATAATTTTATTAGACAGTGAAGGTCGAAGCTCCCTCTCTGCATTACGGTCACTGAAGGCGCGCGGACTTAGTGTTGCGTGTGCGTCCTCTAAAAAGAGGGCTATAAGTTTTTACTCCCGTTATTGCAAAGAAAAAATTATTTATCCGGCACCGGGAAAAGATAGGGAGGGGTTTTCACAATTTTTAAAAAAATATAGAGATACGCAGAAAGAACCGCTCTTATTCATGTGTTTCTCAGATGTTACTATGGATCACCTCATGTTTGCCAAAAAGAAACGGATTTTCAACGAGGAAATAATAACTCCCCTACCGGAGAACTACGAAACTTCAATAGACAAAAAGCGCTTAGGCGAACTCGCCTTGACTGTGAATATTCCTTATCCAAAATCTTTTGAAGTTAACAGTGAACACGCAGAAGAAATTTCCCATGACCTGCCATACCCCATTATCCTTAAGCCGCGGCATTCTGTCTCTTGGTTTGACGGGAAAGCGTACAAGTCAACGGCACAAGTTCTCAATCACAGAGAAGAGTTTGTTAGAGCGTTTCTTGAATTAAAGAGTAAGACAAAAGAAAACCCTCTCGTCCAAGAGAAACTGGATGGGGATGAATTCGGAGTCTCGCTGCTTTCAAAGGATGGGGTCATTTTCGCCCTTTTTGCGCATAAACGATTACGATCCGTAAGAAAATTCGGCGGCGCAAGCTCATTAAGGGAAAGCATGCAGCTCAGCGAGGAAATGAAAGACCTTGCCAAAAGATTGGCCGAAAAGCTGTCGTGGAGTGGGGTTATGATGATTGAACTGAAACAAGACAAAAAAACGGGTAGGTTGTTTCTTATCGAGATAAACGCCCGCTTCTGGGGTTCGCTGTTTTTGGCGATTAAATCGGGAGTTGATTTCCCATACCTTCTTTACAAGATGAGAAATAATCTGCCGATCGATAGCGAAGAAACAAAGTACGAAAGCGGCGTTCAGGCGCGCCATTTTGTAAGCGATCTAAGCCATTTTTATTCTCTTGGTTTTGAATTTTGGAAACCGCAAAATATTTTTAAACTTTTTTCTTTTAAGAAAGATGCGTATCACGATGTCTGGTCTTTTAACGACCCATTGCCGGGAATTGTCGAGATCTTTCAATTCATATGGAAAAAAATATGAAAGTTGCAGGTGTTTATCACATACATTCAAAATACTCCCGCGATGGGACGCTTACCTTAGCTCAATTAAGAGAGCTATTTTTGGAACAAAAATATTCATTTGCCATCATAACAGAACACGCGGAAGATCTGACGCCGCAATCGTTTAACGCATATGTTGCAGAATGTAAAAAACTAAGCGATGAGAAATTTGTATTCATTCCCGGTCTTGAGATGCCTTACATAGGGAAGGTGCACGTGGGATGTTTCCCCGTTCGAATTTTTCCTGTCGCGCCTCTCTATTTCGAGGGAATAAAAAAATTTAAAAAATTAGGTGCAATCGCCGTTTATCATCACCCGCTAAAGCAGAACTATTTTATCGACCATAACCTTCTTCTTTTTTCCGATGGAGTAGAGCTTTG
>CAZRNX010000098.1:0-2319 GCA_964601555.1 uncultured Candidatus Saccharibacteria bacterium
GGGAGTGAAACCGTTTACGGCAAACGTTCCTGACGTAAGCGTAGCATTCGTCACAATGCCGACTTCCATCGGAAACGTATCGTGCTGGAAGTAGACGATGTCGCCGAGTGTCGTTGACGCGTACGCGCCCTGCGGGTAGATCGGATTGGTGCCATTTATCTGAAAGAATGCCTGCGATGTGCTTGCCACTTTGGCAAATCGCGATCCCGATTCATACGTAGGGGGGCTCGAGATAATGAGATTGAAGCCGTCCGGAAAAGTACGATATCCTATCGGCACCGGTGTGCCGCCAGTTGTGAGCGTTACGTTCGCCCCGTTTATAGTCGCGGCGTCAATATTTTCCGAAAACGAAGCATTGATGAATGCGCTCACGGGTACGTTAGTCGCTCCATTTGATGGCGCTGTCCGGGAAACGTCAACCGTGGGTGCGACTGTGTCTATAGTAACGTTCGTGCTCGTTGCAGATGCCGGAGTTGCCGTGGGAGTATTCGCGCTGTAATTTATATTCCCGGGGCCGACTGTAAGAGAGAAGGCGTGCCCGTTCACCGCACTTCCCGAAGATCGAGCCACGATGAAGAAATCGCTCCCTGCATTTACGCCGAGATCATTTGCCGGAACGGTGGCAGAAGTGGCCGGGGTCGTAGTCGCAACTCCGTCGGAAAATGCAGGAGCAACCGAGAGCGGCACGACGAAATCTGCCGCATCGAAGCTTCCGAATGTTCCCGCAGTCTTATTGTCCTGATACAGCGCAATCCCAGACGACGTGGCGGTCCCAAGAGCGGCAAAGTCTGCGGTAGTGAAGCTGCTTGTGGCGTTGAGAGATATGCGCACTGAAGCGAGAGTCTCGCCGGCGTTTTGAGCAGTATTCAATCCGAGAATCGCCTTTGCTGCGCTGGAAGCCCCCATCGTCTGACTGTTGAAATTAACCGCATTCGCAGCAGAGTTCGTCGTGACAGCAGCATATGCGCTAGAAAAAAAGACCCCGTACAGTGGAGCCGTAACAAAAGAAACTCCCGTGAAAAAAGCAATGGCTTTTCTCCAAGAGCGTGGCAAAAATTGTGCGTAGTTCATTATAGTATGATAGTAAAGAGCGCGCCGAGTTTTCCAAGGCGCTGTAAGTTTAATAATTAGTTTCTATTCATAATAACACGCCGTATTTTCGACGAAAGTGGATAAATCAAATGAAATCAACAATTTATCCAGTTGTTGCCGATATCTTAATCCACAACCAGACTTTGAAGACAGCGTATAAAAAGCGGGTGCGCGTTCGGCAATTGTGTTCTTTTCATTTCCACGCCGAGGTGATCGGCTGTTTTTTGCGCCTTAATGTCAATGTCGTACAGGATTTCTAGATTATTGGCAATGAATCCGATGGGGCAGACGAGAATGCGGTCCTGACCTCTCTCTTTCGCATTCTGCAGTGCGTCTTCAAGAGAAGGGCCGAGCCAGTCGCGCTTCCCCGGGGGCGCACTCTGGAATGAAAGCGACCACTCCTTGATGCCGAGGGAAGATGCGAGCTCGCTTGCGGTTCTTAAAAGATTTTCTCTGTACGGATCTTTCTTTCCTCGCGCTTCTTCCGGAAGACTGTGCGCCGTGAACATAACACATGGAAGACTTTCTTGTCGGGCAAAAAGAGCAAACCCGTCTTGCAGTCTTTCGCGAACGCATTCGAGGAAGAGCGAGTTGTCATTCCAGCTTTCGCAAAATGCAATTTCGGCTTTCATGCCGGAGTTATGCAAAGCGGCGGAAAAAATCTGCCGATATTTCTCCGTATTCGTGAGAGAGTAAAAGGGTGAGAGAGGAATCGCAATGATCCTGCCGATGCCGTCTCTTTTCATTTGAAGAAGAACATCCAAAACGAACGGCCGCCAATACTTCATGGCAATGTATACCTTTGTTTTCCCTAAAAGCTTCTGCAGCTCATCCCTCTGCCGGCGAGCTATTGCATTAAAGGGCGAAGTGCCGATACTTCTGTATTTCGACGCGAGAAGCGAGGTCTGTTCTTCTTTCGGCGGACTACCAAACATATTTTCCAGAAATTCTGCAACGCCGTGCGGACCCTCCGGACTCCCGTGCCCAAAGAGAAGCACCCCGATTCTTTTTTCATTTCTCGTGTACATAGGCGACGACGCGTTTAAGAGTATCGAGCGGCGTATCGGGTAGTATCCCCCCGCCGTTTATTTTCTTCTTTTAAGTTCAGCAAGAAAAATCTTCGGAGTGACGATTTCGACTTCTTGAAATTTTTCCAAAGCCAGAAGATCTTTGTCTCCTGATATGATAAAGTCCGCTTGCGCCGAGAGAGCGCAACAAAGAAAGATT
>CAZRNX010000099.1:0-2301 GCA_964601555.1 uncultured Candidatus Saccharibacteria bacterium
CACACCCCTTGCATGGTATAGTAACGCTATGCTTACTCTTACTGAAAAACAAATTAAAAAGCCTCAATCACGGGTGTTCGGATTGAGGGGTGCGCGCAGGCAACTGTGACTGAGCGCAGAATACCACAGGGAATTGAGTAAGCGCAAGGAGCCTTTTCCCCACTATTCTCTTTTTAGCTTGACTATTTTTTCCGTTTTGCTAGTATTATTGGCACATTGTTTTTAGGCGTGTTTTTAATTGGAATATTATTTATCGGTTATTTATTAGCTTTTAGCGTTTATTTAATTTTATGGCAGAAGAATTTAAAAGAGACAAGCCGCACGTAAACGTAGGCACCATCGGTCACGTTGACCACGGCAAAACAACGCTCACCGCGGCTATTCTCCACGTGCTTAACATGGCGGGGAAGACGGTGAAAATGAAGGGGGTTGACCAGATTGACTCTGCTCCGGAAGAGAAAGCGCGCGGGATTACGATTAACATTTCCCACAACGAATACGCGACCGACGCTAGGCACTACGCGCACATTGACGCCCCGGGACACGCGGACTACATCAAGAACATGATTACCGGCGCGGCGCAGATGGACGGCGCGGTGCTTGTCGTCGCGGCGACGGACGGCGTAATGCCCCAGACTCGCGAGCACATTCTTCTCGCGAAGCAAGTTGGCGTTCCGAAAATTATCGTTTTCCTCAACAAGTGCGACATGGTGGATGACAAGGATTTGATCGACCTTGTTGAAGAGGAAGTGCGCGAGCTTCTCACGAAATACAATTTCGACGGCGCGACCGCTCCAGTGATCCGTGGCTCGGGATTGAAGGCGCTTGAGGCAAAGAGTCTTGACGATGAATGGGCGAAAAAGGTGCTTGAGCTCACTGATGCTCTTGATAGCTACATTCCGGTACCGGAGCGCGATGTCTCGAAGCCTTTCCTCATGGCAGTGGAAGACATTTTCTCCATTGAAGGGCGCGGTACGGTAGCAACGGGCCGCATTGAGCGCGGAGTCGTGAAAGTAGGAGAAGAAATCGAAATCATCGGCATTAGGCCGACAGCGAAGACGACTGTAACCGGCATTGAAATGTTCAACAAGTCGCTCCAGGAAGGAATGGCAGGCGACAATGCAGGAATACTTCTGCGCGGTACCAAGAAAGAAGATATCACAAGGGGACAGGTGCTTGCCAAACCTGGCAGTGTAACTCCACATACGGATTTCGAGGCTGAAGTGTACGTGCTTTCCAAAGAAGAAGGCGGCCGCCACACTCCGTTCTTCAGCGGCTACAAACCGCAGTTCTATGTTCGAACGACTGACGTAACGGGCGATGTCACGCTCCCCGAAGGAACGGAAATGGTCATGCCGGGCGACACCGTGAATGTGAAAGTGAAGCTCATCAACCCCGTCGCGCTCGAAGAGAAACAGCGCTTCGCCATCCGCGAAGGCGGCAAAACTGTCGGCGCGGGCGTGGTGACGAAGATAACGGCGTAATAATCACAAAACCATGAATCAAGGACCAGGAAATATAAAATAAAAGATGGCAACCACAGCAAAACCAAAAACAGAAAAAAAAGTGACAGCCGCCAAAAAGAAAGTGGTGGATGAGATCCAGAAGCTTCGGATCCGCGTGCGTGCGTATGAGCACAAGATTCTTGACGCGTCCGTTAAGCAGATCATTGATACGGCGCTTCGCTATGATGCGAACGTTGCCGGGCCGATCCCGCTTCCGACGGAGACCAAGAAATATACGGTGAACCGCGCAAGTTTCGTTTACAAAGATGCGCGCGAGCAGTTCGAAATGCGCACGCATAAACGGCTCATAGATATCTTGAATCCAACAGCGAAAGTCATTGAGTCGCTCACCAACCTCTCTCTGCCTTCAGGAGTGAATATTGACGTGAAGATGATCTAGGGGGATTTTTGGTTGTAGAAAAAACTAGAATATGGTATAGTTCACAACAGGAAGCTCTTTCGCACAGGATGTGCAAACAACCCTCCCGTAATTATTTTTTTGAGGAGATTATTATGGATAGAGACTACCCAATCGGTGCCAAGTGTTTCGGTGGCGGCTCTATAGACGGTCGCACAGCTGGAGAGAGCGAGGACTGGCGCGTTGTCCCCCGCGATCCCGATTTACGCATGACGTATATGGGGTTTAAGGATTAACCCACCCTACTCCCGGTACTGCACCATGCAGTTCCGGGACTTTCTTTTTTGAGCTCTCCGTGGTAGCGTATCTTCATGGCTACTCTAAAAACAAAACGAAAAACCGGACCGTTGGTGAAAATTCGAAAAGTGCGGCAGAAGC
>CAZRNX010000100.1:0-2292 GCA_964601555.1 uncultured Candidatus Saccharibacteria bacterium
CAACATAGGCGATATAATACACAAAAGCCCTCAATACAGAGGACTTTGTGTTTTTTATACTTTTTTGAATAAAAGCAAAAAAATTATGACTCCCTTTCTCAATGAGGGAGTAATGCGATTATTTTAAGAACGATGCTACCTAACAGTATAGCAAAACTCGCTGTATTCGAGGCCAAAAACTGTGGATAAATGAAGAAATGTGTTATGCTTTTCATATGCAAAAACGCTTGAAAAATAAACAGAAACACAGTCATCATGTTAAACACCAAGCGCTTCTTAATGGTGTCATATCCGTGAACAGACGGGGCAAGGGCTTTGTGAGCGTGCCAGGGCGAGATGATGACATCGACGTCGAAGCCGGATCTCTCAACACGGCGCTTCATGGCGATGAAGTTTCCGTACGACTCTTGCCAACCATGCGCGGTTCGGGACGAGGATATCGAGAGCGGAGCAAGCAATCGGGCGAGATCGCGGAAGTACTTGTGCGTGCAAAAGTGAATTTCGCCGGAAAGCTGGAGGAACGCGAGAATGTCGTATTTTTCGTCCCAGATGACAACCGAATGTACGTGGATATGATTGTTCCGAAAGAAAAATCCCTTGGCTCGCAAGCGGGAGACAAGGTGTTTGCCGCGCTAAAAGACTGGAGCGATCCTAAGATGAACCCGGTGGGAGAAGTCTTAGAAGTGTTCGGGAAAGCTGGAGAACATGATGCGGAAATGAAAGCGCTTGCACTGGAGAAAGGATTCGCAGAGAATTTTCGCGAAGAAATAGTGAAAGAAGCAGAGAGTATTTCCGGGAATATTTCTCAAGAAGAGATCGCCAAACGTAAAGACTTTCGGGGCGTACCGACGTGTACGATAGATCCGCTTACGGCGAAAGATTTCGACGATGCGCTGTCGGTTCGCACCTTGAATGACGGCACTATTGAAGTTGGGGTGCATATTGCTGATGTGGCACATTACGTACGTGAAGGCTCTCTCCTCGACAAAGAGGCGGCCCTTCGCGCAACGTCAGTGTATCTTGTTGACAGAACAATCCCCATGCTGCCCGAACGACTAAGCAACGATCTCTGCTCTCTCAGACCGAATGAAGATCGGCTTGCCTTTTCTGCTGTATTTATATTTTCTCCCAAATCTCTCGAAAAAAATAAAAAGTCGAAAATCATAAGAGAGTGGTTTGGAAAGACCGTGATCCGCTCGCAGAAAAGATTTGTATACGAAGATGCGCAGAAAGTTCTTGATGCTGGGCAAGGAGAACTACTTTCCGAACTTGGCATACTTCGCGGCATAGCCCGCAATTTGGAAAGAGACCGGAAAGAGAAGGGGGCGATCTCTTTCGATCGCGATGAGCTTGAGGTAGCGCTTGACGAAAGCGGCATGCCGGTAAAAATCACAAAGAAAGAGCGCCGGGAAATTCACAGACTGGTGGAAGATTTCATGTTGCTCGCCAATCGGCGTGTTGCGGAATTTATTTTTAAGATAAGTAAGAAAGAAGAGAAGCTATTCGTGTACCGGATCCACGACACGCCCGATCGAGAGGCGCTCCGAGAGCTTGCGGCATTCGTCAAAGCATTCGGCTACCAACTGAAGATTTCAGAATCCGGGGAAATTTCTCCCAAAGAACTTGCAAACTTCCTCGCGAAGATGGAAGAAACGCCTCTCAAAAATATCGTTCATACGGCGGCGCTTCGCTCGATGGCAAAGGCAGTATATTCTACCAAAAATATCGGACATTACGGTTTGGCATTTCGCCATTACACGCACTTCACTTCCCCTATTCGCCGCTATCCGGATATTCTTTCGCACCGGCTGCTCTTCACATACTTGAATCATGCAAAAGTTTCAAAAGAATTACTGGACACCTACGAGACGATGCTTGTGTATAGTTCAGAGCAGGAGAAGAAGGCCGCCGATGCCGAGCGCGATTCTATAAAATACAAACAGGTAGAATATATGAAAAACCACGTGGGCGAAATATTCTCTGGACTCATAACAGGCGTGACTGAGTGGGGTATTTATGTTGCCGAGAAAGAGACGCTCGCCGAAGGGATGATCCCCCTCCGCAACCTTAAAGATGACTTCTATGTCTATGATGCGAAACAATATAGGCTTATCGGAGAGCGTACAAAGAAAAAATATGCGCTCGGCGATGAAGTGAGGATTGAGCTTCTTGCGGCAAATCTGGAGCAGAGGTCGCTCGATTATGCATTCCCAGAAGAATAGAAATTTTCTATCTCGCCATCATTCCTTCCGCGTCTTCGAATTTGATGGAAAGCACTTTTGAAACGGCGTC
>CAZRNX010000101.1:0-2241 GCA_964601555.1 uncultured Candidatus Saccharibacteria bacterium
AAAAATCCGCCTCGAGCCGCCTTGACCGCTCTTTCCTCCCAATAAGCATCTCCCCGCTTCTCTACAAGATCGCTATAATCTTCAATGGAGAGAAGGATGGCGATATCGCGGCAATTCTTCTGTATCATGATCGATTCGCGGCGCGCAGTATCGAGCAAGCGACCGAAATTCTGCTGCGCCTCCGTGGAAGAAAAAACCTTCTTTTGTTTTACTAAAGTATTCATATGTCCATATGAGACAAAGTAGATAAAATAGTCAATCTTTCCCTTTAGTCTCTTCCGGGCCTTCCTTTTTCTTTCACCTCCCTCCTTCTCTTCTTGTGATCCGGAATTGTGCGCGAGACGAGGGACCAGAATTCGCGCGAATGATTGAAGGCGCCCAAGTGGCAGAGCTCGTGCACTATTATATAGTCTGCCAAGTGAACAGGCAGTAATGCGATCTTGTAGTGGAAATTCAGATTGCCTCTTTCGCTCGCACTTCCCCATCGTGAACGCTGGTTCCTGATCGCAATTTTCCCCACCGCGAAATTATATGCCGCATTGAAATGCGAGATGCGTTCCCGCGCGAGCGCTCGCGCTCTTTCTTTGTGGAGCAAATATTCAACTCTCTTTCCAGCAAGCCCACCTCTCACGCGCCGCCGCACTCTCTTCCTCGCTCTCCGGCGAATGATTCGAAAGAAGTATTTCATCTTTACTAGAATCTATTTTCCGTCCGCTCTATCTGCTCGTCAAAAGTAAGTTTCGTATAGTTGCGATCATCAAGTCCTTTCAGCCGATATATCTGGTTGGTTGAATGTCAGCTTGTTATTCAATAAGTTTCTCCATCGCTTCAAGATACGTATCGAGCGAGCGCTCTATTGCATTGAGCACGACATTGTAATATTCACCCATTTCCCCCGCAGTCTGCCCTTGCTCCAGCGCGTTCAAATATTCGCGGCGATCTTCCGGCCGAATGATCGCGGGCGGATAATCTTTTTGAATCAACAGGAGATTCATCAGAAGTCGCGCGGTGCGGCCGTTGCCGTCAACAAACGGATGGATTGTTACCAGTTTGAAGTGCGCGTCAGCGGCGATTTTCGTCTCGTGATCCGAGTTGCCGCCCGACAACCACTCGGCGAGTTCTTCCATGAGCTCCGGCACCTTCACCGGATTGGGAAATACGACCGTCGAGCCCGCGACGCGCACCGGAACAGATCGGTATCGTCCCGCCTGACTGTCATCAATACCGCGAAGGATCATGCGGTGGATATTCAGAATATCATTCTGTGTAATTTCATTCCCGCTTTTCTTTCGTGTAGCGAGCTCTTGTACGAACCCAATCGCTTCTGCGTGATTCTTGGCCTCAAGCTGCTCGTTCAAGGTCTTGCCTTCGATTGTCATCCCCTTCTCTATCACGAGCGCGGTCTCTTGCCGCGTAAGCGTGTTGCCCTCAATCGCGTTGCTCGTATAGGTAAGCTCCACGCGATACCAGTCGCCCAAATTCTTCACGAGCTCGGGGGGAAAGGGACGCAGGGCATCTAGCCGCGCCTTCTTCTCGTCAATCCGTTTGAGCTGGTCTTCTGTTCCCATGGCTCCAGTATAGTCGAAAATAGGCAGTTTGTCAGTTGCGCGAAGAACTGCTGCCAAGGAACTTCAACAGTGGCTCCTCACAACCGAAGCACGTCTCTTTATTCGCAAGCTCGGTAACGGAGACATATATCGCTCTTTTACCTTTGTTTTCCATAAAATCTATAAAATGTAAGAAATAATCCATGTTAATCCCTAAGTCAAGTGGGTCAACGCTTCTCCCGCGCGACGCGCCGTCTTCGCAAGCGGCTTTCGTTCCTCAATAATCTCCGGCACAAAGAAGTGCTTTGGAATGACGAGAAAATTCAGTATCTCAAAATTCGCCAAGCTGTAATTCAAAAAAATTCGGGTTGTTGCTCCCCGTGAGCCGCTCGATCATCTTCCCATATGCGCCGTCAACAATCTTCACGCCCATGCTATCCACCTTGCTCTTCAGTTCCTCGTGGCAGTTCGCGCAATAGAAGTCCACAACTGGCCTATTGTTCCCGTATTTCTCCAAATCCACCTGTCCGCAATTCGGACAAAACATCGACTCCCCCACCCACGCTTCCGTCATCACCTGCATGACTACTCTATTCATAAAAAAGAGGCATAGCGCACAAAGATTACAAGAAGAAATACGAAAAACAATCCCGTAGCCCTGCTGATATGATAAATGCGGTACCGCAAGGTGCCG
>CAZRNX010000102.1:0-2222 GCA_964601555.1 uncultured Candidatus Saccharibacteria bacterium
CCCAGGCCCCACTCCTCCTCCGGTTTCCCCGCCGACGCCTCCTTCTCCCGGAAGTTTTCCGCCGACGCTTCATTTCTCTGATTTTGAATTTAGAGAAGTTGCGTCAAAAGGAGGAGAAAAGGAACTTTCCGTGGAAGAAAACGATACTGTAAATCTTACGACCGGCCGCACGATCAAGATCTCCCTCCCGCAGACGAAAGTCCCAGGGAACACAAAGCTCGTAATCTTCACCATAAGAACCACGGAAGGGGAAACGTCCATTATCCTCGCGCCGAAAGAAAGCGATTCATTGGGCGGAAAACATTACGAGGGAACCCTTTCGCCGCTTTCTTCCGGAGAATATTCTGCAAGAGCTGATATTTATGCTGAAGAGAACAAGCCCGCGGCGCCGAGCGTCTTCGGAACTCTCCGCGCCAAAGAACCCTCTTTCTTCTCCCTCTTTACATTTCCACGATTCCTGGAAAAAGCGGGGGAGGCGCTCCAGGAAACCGTTGACGCGGTCGCCCCCGTCGCCGCACCCGTGGGCATCGCTATCGGTGTCGGGCAAGCGGTCGCCGTCGCCGCCAATGTGGGTTCGATGTATGATCTGTACCTCCTTTTCCTCAAATTTATCGGCATCATTCTTGCTCCGTTCCGCCGCCGGAAGCCCGCACCGTGGGGAACGGTTTACGACTCTGTTACCAAGCAGCCGATTGATCCGGCGTATGTCGTTGTACACAGCATGGATGGGGAAGTCGAGAAAAATGCCATTACCGACCTTGACGGACGCTATGGTTTTCTCCTGCCGCCGGGCACATATGGCCTCATGGCCAATAAGACGCACTATAAATTTCCCTCAGACAAACTCCGCGGCCGCGTTCGAGACGAGATGTATGAAAATCTCTATTTCGGCGAAGAGTTTTCCATCGCCGAAGATGAAGTCGTGCATTACAACATTCCCCTTGACCCGCTACAATTTGACTGGAATGAATTTGCAAAAAATAAACAAAAGATGTTCCGCCTCTATTCCCGCAACGAGAAGGCGCGCCTCTGGATGTTCAATGCAATTTTCTATATCGGCCTCATTCTCTCCGCGTATTCAACGTATTTTTCTCCCACCAAGTTTAACACAAGCATTCTTGTTGCATACCTCTGCCTTGTCGTATTTCAGGGCATTTGGAGGCATGTCCACAAGGCGGCGAAGCTTCTCGACGCCTCGACGGGAGAGCCGATACCTTTTGCAATTATTTCTATCGTTCTTCCCGGCCTCAGGATGCTTATCCGAAAAGTGGTGACCGACGAGCTCGGTCGCTTCTATGTCCTTGTGGAACCGGGTGTCTATGACATCTCCATAGAAGAGAAACAACTTGACGGCAGTTACCGCGAACGCGCGAAAATTATTAGCGTAAAACTCAAAAAAGGGGTGATCAAGCAGAACATACGCGTGGTGTAGCCTCTGACTTATCCACTACTCCTTTTTACAGCGTTTGCCCTATCAAGTACAATGAAATATATAATTAAAATCTTTACAGCCGCAGAGTCTGTATTCATTATGATATGATGAAAAAATATTTTCTCTACATTACGCTAACCGCGGCATTCCTCACCCCCGCCATTGTTTCTGCCGCTACCTACTATGTTGCCCCCAGTGGTTCAGACTCCAACCCCGGCACTCAAGCCGCACCGTTCCGCACGCTTGGGAGAGCACACACCGCCGTTGCAGCCGGCGACACCATCTATCTTCGCGGTGGAGTGTACAATATAACCGCGCAGCAAAACCTTACTAAGAGCGGCGCGAGCAGCAACCGGATCAAGGTGTTCAACTATCCGGGCGAAGTGCCGATTCTTGACGGATCCGGTATAACGGGAACGGACGGCACGCGGATACTCCGGGTTGACGGCTCGTGGTGGCATATCAAAGGTCTGGAATTGAGGAACAATCCGAGAGGAGGAGGCTTTACAATTAACGGCAGCAATAACATCATTGAGAACAACAACATCCACCACAACGGCATACTCTCTGGATGCTGCGCTGGTGGCATTATCATATCAAGCAGTAATGCGAACAACAATCTTATATTGAACAACGACGCGCACCACAACAGAGACGCTACCGCTGGCAACGCAGATGGTATTCAGGTCTCTCCAGGCGGTTCCAACAATGTGTTGCGCGGCAATCGTCTCTGGCGCAACTCCGATGACGGTTTTGATTTCTTCTTCAACAAGACTGGAGTTTTGGTGGA
>CAZRNX010000103.1:0-2219 GCA_964601555.1 uncultured Candidatus Saccharibacteria bacterium
CCCTTTTTTTATCCAGCACAAAAAAATTCTTTTTGTTTTTTGTCTATATCCTGAATCCCCGATGGAGAACAAGTTCCCAACGGGGCAGGCAAGTTCAGGATGACAGGCACGTGGGTTGAGAGTGACAAAGGGGAGATCGGCAGCTTGTCGTATTTTTTTGCCAAAAAGAGAGGATGTGGTATAGTAGATTTGCATTTATGAAGTTCCCTTTGTCTAAACCCGATCAGTTTCAGAAGAAACTACTTGCAAGTATTTTGAGCGACGCGGGGAAGCTGTTTTTCGGAGCGGGTGTGGTGGGGTATTTTATTCCGGACCTCAATCAACGACTGTCATTTGGTGTTTTTATCATCACCTTTTTCATGTCGGTATTTCTTTTCACGCTCGCGGTATTAATGATCCGCAAAACGCACTATGATGAATCTTGATACAAAGGTCCTCATTATCTATATTATCGCGATATCCATCGGCCTTTTCTTGTACTTGTGGGGAAGAAAGGGCGAATAAGGCTCTATGTCGTTTACTACTGAAACATTGAACACAATTTTGACGGCGGTCGTTATCGGGTTGCTTTTGTTTGGTTTTGGTCTTGCATTACACGACGCAAAGAAGCAGAAGTAGCATCGGTTATTGAGGTTTTAGGAGCACATAAGCGCGTTGCCGCTGACTGGAAGAAGGCGTTTGCCGTTGAATATCAAGAGAATCTGGATCATACGCATAACTACTGGAGTAATGGAGAATATTGTCCTATGATGAGAACAGTGAAATATTAACCGTTCACCGTTTTCATCGTATGACAACCGAACAATCGATCTTGCGACTCATCTTTCCCGAAAAGGTCTTTGAATGGTTCGAAGTCGTTGACGGAACAAAGGACGACAAGGAAGTGCGGATCGTGTTCGAGGAGAGAAACATACCTCCGGTTGCCGAACGACAAAAACACAAGAAGGTTCTTTCCAAAGGATTCACGGACATCACGATCACGGATTTCCCCATCAGAGGCAGGACGACCTTCCTCACGTTTCGCCGCCGCTACTGGCAGGTCGAAGGAGAGACGGGATTGTTGAAACGCGACCTCAAGCTCTCGTTCCCCGGCACCCAGCTTGAAAAGGAGTTTGCTGATTTTTTAAAAGCAGGAAGCGGAACGTGAGCCAGTATCGCTCGCTTCAATCGCCGTCGGGAACCGGATTCACGTTAAAAAGTTCGAGAAACAGTACAAAGACCATCTGAGCGGGTTTCGGCGCTGGGATCAGAAAGAACATGCGGAGCAGTGGATGCTCTTTCCCGACAACATCGGCGGGCATCTCTCCATCGACGAAGTGGCGCTTACCAACGGTGAACTGTACACGGTGCTCACGAACAAGGAGAAGCACGGTAAGCGCGGAGCACTCGTCGCGTAACCCCGCTCTAATCCCTCCCATTCACCAAAACCCCCCGATATGCTATCCTCCTTGCCATGTTCAAAACAAAACTCCAAACTCCACTAGAACAACCCCGGTACATTCCCTCATTGCGGGTGATCGAGCTCGAGAAAGAGAATAGGCTTTTAAGGAAGCAGCTTCAGGAAAAGAATGAGACGATTGCCGCGCTCAAGCAAGAGGTGCAGGACTTGAAGATTCGCGTGAATGAACTCGCCGCCCTCCTGTTTCGCAAGAAGAAGCCCAAGGAGCCGGACGATGAAGAGTCCGACGCCGGCACGGACTCCGCGGGCGGCCACCCTGCTTCCAAGCCGCGCGCCAGGGACAGCTACCGAAGGCCTGCTCCCCCGGATGATGAAGTGACGAAGACCGAGGAATACACCCTCGCCTCATGCGAGCACTGCGGAAGCCGCAACCTTGAAGCAGTGGGTACCCGCACCCTCTACCTCGAAGACATCCCTCTCATCATCAAAGAGATCGTCAAGCGGATTGTTCATCTGTATGTGTGCCTGGATTGCCGCACGGAGCAGGCGGCGCATCCGCTGCCAAGAGGCCAGACCGTCCTCTTGGGCCCGCGCGTGAAGCAGTTCGCCCTCTACGCCACGTATATTCTTAATGCGAGCTTCCGGGACGTGATCAGGACCTTGAAGGATTGTTTCCACATCGACGTATCAGAAGGAGAAATCAAACATATTCAGCAGGAATCAGCCCAAAAGCTCACCCCTTCCTACAACGGCATCTACCGCGACCTCAAAGCCGCGCTGGCAGAATCCTTTGACGCCGCGAAACGGGAACGTGCCGCAC
>CAZRNX010000104.1:0-2120 GCA_964601555.1 uncultured Candidatus Saccharibacteria bacterium
GGTGCGGGTAGGGAGAATTGAACTCCCGTATGCACTTTGGAAGAGTGCCATTCTACCATTAAATTATACCCGCTTGTGCCAAAAGCTTAGCAAAAAAAGACTCATTTCGCAATTACAAACCTCCATGGTTTATTCGCCCATTCTTCGCCTGCGTACTTCACCCCTACTCGTGGAGTTTTTTTGATGGCGTTTTTAGGGATTTCCACACCTCGGTCTTCTATCCATAGTCCTGTCTCTCTCACCGCTAATTTGTTGTTAAGTTCGTGAGTAATGTTGAGGTGCTTGGTAAGCCGTCCAGGACCGCAAATCTCGCCCGTTGATCCACTCGCTCCTCGAATAAGAACCGCCGCGGGATATGTCTTCTCGCGCGTGACAACGTTGAGCATCTCGTGCATGCCATACACAAGATACACATACCATACACCCGCACCGCCAAACATCGGCGCGTTACGCGCGGTCTGTCCGCGTGAAGCATGCGATGCCATATCGTCAAAGCCATCATACGCTTCTGTCTCTGTAATCATTCCAAAAGTAACTTCCCCGTTGGATTCTCGCACAAGAAACTTGCCGAGCAGCTCTTCGGCGACTTCCAGAGTAGGACGAGTGAAAAATGCGCTCGTCAGAATTTTCGGCTTTAACTTTGACATAACGTTTCTTCCAACATAGCATGAGTCTCATGGAGCGCAAAGAGTTTGAGAAACTGGTTGACGAGAAATCGCGCATTATTTCGGCATGAGCGAAGAAGGGGTGGAGAAATGGGAGAAAGAGCATATCAATATCGCGGGATGAGGTAGAAATTTATCTCTTTATCATCATCGCCCCACATTTCAAGCGAATCAAAATACTGTCTTTCTCTCGTCGTTCGGGTATGTATTTTATTCGTTTGTACCACATGCTTCTATTGTGACAGACAGCAATAAAAACACGATGAAGTATCGGGCTGCCGAGAATCGGACTCGGACTACATGACCCCCAGCCATGTGTACTACCACTATACTACAGCCCGCGATAGAATATTTAGATCATGAATCATGAAATACTAAAATTCTCAATGTCTGGGTACTCCGAGGACTTGAGAATTTTAGTATTTCATGATTCATAGTATATTACACATTATCTCACAAAACGCACGTACATTCCCGCTGAAATAACGCGCTCTAAATGCGATTCTTGAATTTGCGGTCGCCGTATTCATATTCGTTGCCTGTTTTCCCAAAAATATTTTCAGTGAGTTGAAGGAATGAAATTGGGGTATAGCCCGCCGCGTAGCCGTCTTCCGGCACGGCCGAAAGTTTCGCGTTTTCTTTCGCCCACATATTGCTCTGCTTAGACGCATCTACATGCGTCACCTTCGCGCCCGCCTGTGCAGCTACTATACTTGCAAGCCCAGTGTAGGCGAAAAGATTGAGTACGTGGAGGGCAAGTACGGGAGTTGGGTAGTTTTCCCGAGCAGGAAGTCACTCCAAAGAGTGCTTCCACTGATAGAGCGCGACCGCTGCCGAAACTGCGGCGTTCAATGATTCGCATCTTTCATCTATTGGAATGCGGAGGCGTATGTCGCAGTGTTCCATGGTTTTTTCTCTAATCCCCTTCCCCTCATTTCCGACAATAAATACTGCGGGTGCATCAAACTTCTCTTTCGATATGGTGTTCCCTCCCTCGGCGGCAAGGCCGTAAATCCAGAAGCCCTTGTCTTTAAGCGTCCGGATCGCTTGGTTCACATTCCCTATTTGCACTATCGGTAGCCGGAAGATCATACCAGCAGATGTTTTCACTACGGCGCCGGTAATACCCGCTTGATTGTGTGCGGGCATAAGCACTCCCGACGCGCCGAATGCCGCGGCGCTTCGGATGATGTCACCCACATTATGCGGATCGGTAAGCTCGTCCAAAAGCACGAGTGCCGTATTTCTGTCCGGCGTAATGCGCGCAAGAAAGGTATCGAAGTCCACCACAAGCTCTGTCGGATTGAGAACAGCTACAACCCCCTGATGCGTCGCGTCTTCACCCACCATCCTCTCCACTGATCCCCTTCCACTTCCTTGCTTCAGCTCGGCGATAGAAATGCCATTTTGCCTCAGTAAGCCTACGAGCTCTTGGTCTTTGATGTCAGGTGACAG
>CAZRNX010000105.1:0-2064 GCA_964601555.1 uncultured Candidatus Saccharibacteria bacterium
AGGAATCGAACCTACATTGCAAGCTCCGCAAGCTTGCGTCCTATCCATTGAACGATGAGAGGTTTTATGTCTGTTTATACGATTATTACATTTGAAAGTATATGGGAAAATAGCGAAAAACAAAAGACCCGCGGTAAACGGGCTTTTGAACGACTTATTTGTGGATAACTTGAATCGCAATTTGACATTCTCTGTGCTTTAGATAGAATGCAGAAAATTAAGAAAAAAGCGGATCCCCCCAAGAGGGGTATCTGGCACCGTCCCAACTTGAAGTAGGGATGTTTCCCCGGCCAGGTACCCCTCTCGGGGGGATGTTTGTAGTATACTCTTTGCAGAAATTTTCACAAAAAAGAAATTTATCTTCTCCACACATATTCCACAGAAATCAAGATTGACATCAGACTTCGTATAGATGAAGATTGGATATAAACATCTTTCATTCCGCGGGGGAAACCGGGGTGAAAGTTAAATGGAACGGTTATGTGTTTCCCCGCGCATACACGCATTTTATAAGAAGCTATCTCGCCGGTCGGTGCGAGCTGGCTTTTTTTGTATGTAAAAAGCATCGGGAAACAGTCGTGGCACAGAACACAACAGGGGAAATTATTCAGCACGCATATTAATAATTATTCAAATATGAAAAAAATTCTTACAACCGCGGGCGTGTTAGGCGCGATGCTCGTCATCACTCCGATGTTTGCTGCCTTCGAGGCTCATGTGGTGAATGTGACCGCGACGATCGAAAACGCGCTATCCGTCAACAAGTCTCACATCAAATTTGGCACAGTCTTTCCTCAGGAGAATCTCAAGGAGCCCCTTGAAGTGAAACTCTCACAGTCTTTCATGTCCGAGACTAGAGTGGACGACGTGGACTATTTTATCCGCCAGAAGCCCAAGTGCGGCATTACGTCCCTAAACGGCACCGTGCTTGACGAGTTAAATACAAAGACCGGTCATGTGAAAATCGGGGACAACCCGGCAACGCCAAACGTTGTGGAAACGCACTGGATTGACTGTGGCACTGCTCCGCGAGACCTTGCGGACGGCGAAACTTGGGGCGTTCTCCCCGACCTCTGCCCCTATATTTCCAAGCATGGGGACAAAACGCCTGAAAACGATGGCTGGCTTGAGTCTTTCCACATTCCGTGGAGGATAGTTACGGATGTTTCCGGAAACAAGAAAGTCGTTTGGCTTGACACAAAAGGCCATCTTGCCAAATCCGCGAGGGACATCGTGGACAACTGGATCATTGATCTTGCAGTGCCATGCTTCGGCGGCTACTGCGCGCAGGATTGGGAGAAGTTCGTGAAAGATACAAGCGGCGACAACCAGATCGATCCCTCGCTCTATGTGCAAGACAAAGATAATGAGCACAAAGTATTCGGTTGCGATCTCTGGATAGAAGTCGGCGGCATCTCGCTTCCAGGTATTGGATGCAAAGGCACACTTGATATGATGCTCGTCATGGATGAATCGGGGAGCATTGAACCAGGCGAAATGACCACGATGAAGAATGCTGCAAAAGCATTCGTTGACGTCCTCGCGCCAACGGCGGCAGGCGTGCATATGGGGCAGACGAGCTTCTCGACGCTCGGCTCGCTCGACCTTCATCTGACGGATGATGTAACCGCTATCAAGGCCGCGATCGACGGACTCTCTCCCGGAGGGTTCACCAATCTGTATGAGGGAATTTTGTTCGCGAAAGACGAGCTTGCCAATCCGGGCGACGGGCATGATAGGGCAGACGGCGGATCTCCCGATTATATGGTGATTTTGACAGACGGCGCGCCGAATGAGCCGGGATCGAACGCGAATGCGAAGGCGCTTGCGACGAGCACGGCGAATATGGCGAAGGCGGCAGGCACGGTAATCTATGTCGTCGGTATTGGAACGACAAGCACCACGAGAGATTATTTAATGAACGAAATCGCGACAAGTCCGTCGCATTACTTTGATGCTGCAGATTTTGACGATCTTGAGGCGGTCTTGAAGGGCATTGCAGAGTGCAAGCCGTAGGATCATTGATTACTTACTCCCTCCCCTCTTTAGAGGGGAGGGTTGGGG
>CAZRNX010000106.1:0-2022 GCA_964601555.1 uncultured Candidatus Saccharibacteria bacterium
GGTTGTTATAGGTTCATGCGCCTGTGTATTCGGGCGCTTTTTTACTTCTTTCCCTTTTCCCCTGCTTTTTGGTAAGAGAGGGTCATCTTCTGGTCTTTCGGATCAAAGTGGGTAATCTTGAAGCTATATGTTTTTCCCAGCTCAAGCGCCTCGCGGAGCTTGTCTTCGCTTCCGAATTCCGAGATATGCACGAGTCCCGCAACCCCCTCTTCCACCGACGCGAGCGCGCCGTATTTGTTGTACTTAATGATGACGCCCTTCACTTCGTCGCCCTTACTGTACCTATCTTTCGCGGCAGTCCATGGGTTCTCTTGGAGCGCTTTGATGGAGAGCGAAATTTTGCCATTCACAATCTCAATGATTTTCGCGCGGATTTTCTCGCTTACTTTGAAGAGCCGCCGCGGATCCTCCACAAGCCCCCAGTCAAGTTCCGAAATATGCACGAGTCCTTCCAATCCTTCTTCCACTTTCACAAATACGCCGAAATCAACAATCCCCGTAATCTCGCCCTCAATCTCGTCGCCGACCGCGTATTTGCTTACGATTTCATGGCGCTCCTTTTCACCGAGGCCCTTTTCCGTGAAAATAAGCTTACTCTCTTTTGGAATAGCGCTAAGAATTGAGACGGGGATACGCTCGCCGATAAGCTTCCGGAGTTCCTCGTGAATTCTCTGCTTGTCGCCGTCTTCCACCCTCGGATAGTGCTCGCTGCCGAGCTGAGAGGCCGGGAGGAATCCCTGAATGCCTTTCCAGTCAATGATAAGTCCGCCCTTGTTCGCATCCCGCACGGGAAGCCGCAGAACCTCCTTGTTCTTCATAAGCTCTTCCGCCTCGCTCCAGACGAGCGCCGCGCGGGCTTCCTTAAGCGAGAGCTCAAGATACCCGTCTTCGTTTTCCTTCGTCACCACCTTTGCGGTGATAATATCGCCCTTGGAAATCTTCTTTATAATATCACGCGCGATCATAAATTCGCGCCCGTAAATCTTTCCGGTACCGAATGGCTTAAGATCCACGTACAGCTCAGATCGCGGCAGGTCCACATCAATGACCGACCCTTCCACCAACTCTCCCTCTTCTGGGAACGCGGCTATTTTCGCCGTGTATCTCTCCATCGCGTCCTGTACGTTCTTATTCGAGTCATTACTCGGTGCTGCTTCTTCGCTCACTTCTCTTTTTGTCTCTACGCTTTCTTCTCCCCCTGCTTCTGTTGAATCTACGCTTGCATCTGTAAGGCTCATCATAATATTTAAATGCTTTTCGGGCCCTCGCCACTAAGAAAACCCAATAAAGTCAGTTGGGCAGAGGATGATTCCGAAAGAACGCTTGTAATAGGTACACTATACGGATTTCTTGCCTGTGCGCAAGTCTTCTTTCTATATTTTCTCAAAATTTTTGATCATCTTCTTCATGGCGGAGAAATACGCAGCCATTTCGCTCATTGTCACTCCTTCAAGAAGCGGGAAGAATACCACGCGAATAGCATTGTCGGCGAGGGTGAGCGTAGACTTGCCCTGCTTCGTGAGGTCTATGCGCTTCTGGCGGTTGTCCTCGGCGTTTCCGATTACGGAGACCATTCCTCGATTGAGAAGGCTTGATATTCGGACTGTCATAAAAGGAGTTTTAACCCCCATTTCCGCAGCAATAACCCCGATATTCGTTGGGGTATTTTTGTGCCCGAGAAATCCCAAGATGACCCAGTCCGCGACGCTCATATGATAAGGGCGAAGTGTTTTTGCGGCCTTTTCTTTTATGATTCTGTGGAACTTGCTCTGAAGAAGAGCAGCCTTCGTCGGGAGCGGCAGA
Source organism: uncultured Candidatus Saccharibacteria bacterium (assembly GCA_964601555.1). Classification (GTDB taxonomy): domain Bacteria; phylum Patescibacteriota; class Minisyncoccia; order Phycocordibacterales; family CAIJYI01; genus CALMXW01. Next base: position 1,804 of record CAZRNX010000106.1, read on the forward strand.
AAGGAGAGAACCGATGATGTTGATCGCGTTGCCATAGGCATCAGTATATGCAAGAAAGAACTCGTTGTCTATGCCTTACTTTGCGTCGTCGGTGAAGTTGGGCTTCCCCCGCCTCAGTGTGTTTTACCACTTTGCGCAGATAGCCGTATAGCTCTCGGTATTCTTAGTGAGCTTAAGTAGGCATGTTAAGTAATATTATTAATTAAATAACTTAGTTAT
>CAZRNX010000107.1:0-2015 GCA_964601555.1 uncultured Candidatus Saccharibacteria bacterium
TAATAATACCTCTTTATTTGACACCAAAACTGGCGGCCACATAGAGATTCCTGTTCTGAAGCATTGCAGAGATAACCTTGTCGTAACGTAGATCTCTCAACCGGCGACTACGTGCCCGTGCTGCGGTCTTGCTTCTCGGAAGCACGGCCGCTCTTTATTATTGTGTGAACAAAATCCCCACAGGCTATTGCACTATTTTGAGAGATATATATAATAAACTCAAGGTAATTTTGGTCGAGGGTCTTTACAAATTAACTTTTCATTCTATGAATAAAGCAGATCTCGTGGAGGCAATTCATGGCGCTGTCGGCGGAACCAAAAAGTCCGCGGAAGACGCGATGGAAAAAGTACTTTCCTCCATTGTTGATACATTGAAGCGCGGCGAAGAAGTATCGATTTCGAGTTTCGGCATCTTCTCGGTAAAGCAGCGTGCGGCTCGCGAAGCAAGGAACCCGAAGACGGGCGCGGCAATTCACGTCCCAGCCACCAGAGTGCCGAAGTTCCGCGCGGCCAAAGCGCTCAAAGACGCCGTGAAATAAGACTCGTCCAGAAATTCATACTTTTCAAAAAGCTTCCGCCCATTTGCTGGAGGCTTTTTGGTTTTTAGATTATGGATAATTGACACGACATAAGGGGCTTGTTGTCGAATGCTCCTAAATGACAGTTTTTTGACGGAGAAATAAGAAGGTGAAACGATATTTCACCGAAACACCCTCCTAATCTTCGGATTGAGGCGAGTCACAAATTCGTAGTTGGAAGTTTCGCAAAGTCCCGCCAGTTCGTCTGCCGGGACCTCTTCATTGCCATCACAGCCGAGAAGCGTTGCGGTATCTAAAATTTTCGCATTTGGAATATCTGTAACATCTACTACAATCATGTCCATAGAAACTCTCCCAATGACTCGTGCGCGCTTGCCGCGGATCAATACACTGCCAATACTTGATAGCGTTCTAGGGTACCCGTGCCAGTAGCCTACAGGAATAACCGCAGTCTTGGTATTGCTGTGTAAAGTTTCTGTGAAATCATACCCAATCCGTGCGCCCTTCGGGAGATTTTTAATTTCAGACACCACGCCCTTCCATGAAAGCACCGGGGTGAGAGAGATTTTGTCTTGCAGAGCATATTTTGTCTCTTGTGACGGCCAGAGTCCATACATGCCGATTCCCACCCGAACCATATCAAGGTGAAATTGTGGGAAAAGAAGTGCGCCCCCGGTCGCACAGGCGTGGCAAACCGGCCTGTGTCCCGCTTTCTCGAGAAACGCGAGAGCTTTGTTGAAATTTCTCATCTGCGCGAAAACGCTTTGGGGGAAGCTCGGATTCTTCGCCGCGCCGAAATGCGTGTAGACGCCTTCCAGCTCCACGTGTTTCATTTCTTTCTTCTTGAGTTCCACAAGCACTTTCGGGATTTCTTCCGGGAAAAATCCTTGTCTGGACATTCCTGTGTCTATTTTGAGGTGTATTTTTATTTTTTTCTCGAGTGCGCGAAGAGGGCAGAGAGAGCTTAGTGTGTGGAAATTAGAAACCGTAATAGAAATATCCTTCTCAGAGGCCTCCATGAATAATCCCGGCAAGACGAAGCCGAGCACGAGTATGGGCGTTTTGATCCCCGCTTTGCGCAAAGCAACTCCCTCAATGCACGAGTCAACGCCCAAGAAATCTGCCCCTGACTGTTCGCACTCTTTTGCAAACGGCACAAGGTCGTGACCGTACGCATTGGACTTCACGACGACAAGCAGTTTCGTTTCTTGAGAGAGTAGATTGCGGAATGTCTTGTAATTTCTTGCAATCGCCTTTCTATCAATCTCAATCCATGTGCGAACATCGGGAATGCCCATGGAGAAATTCCCGGTATTCTTCTCTTTGTGCTCTGTCATAAATGCACTATATCAAAAGAAAAAGAGCCGTGCCAGCAACGGCCACGGCCCCTAAACCGCTCTCATCCTTCGGGAGTATATATAACCCGCTTCCCGTGGGTGAGCTTGGAATGTATTTCTATCCGCGGGGTTTTATAAT
>CAZRNX010000108.1:0-2011 GCA_964601555.1 uncultured Candidatus Saccharibacteria bacterium
CACCTTTGTAGAATTCCCATTATTCAATGACCGATCATGAATAACCTAATCACGATTGCCAGCCGTGGAAATAATATGGCCAGCAGGAATAGAAGTACAACCACTGTCTCGCTCATACGCCGACCTCTAATCTCGGATGTTTTTACGCCTATATTATTATAACATCACTATAACTATAAAGTCAAGTATTTTTGCAGGTCTTATGTTGGTAGGATGGGGTGATGAAAACAAAACTCTCCGCGTCATCCCCGCGAAAGCGGGGATCCAGAGAAAGTAGTAGAACTCTAGATTCCCACTTTCACGGGAATGACAAGAGGAAGAACGGGAATGACAAAAAAGGGATTGGGAGTGATAAACAACGTGCCGGTGGAATAACTCGCAAATTAAAGAATCTTTTTCCTGATGCGCATTGTGTTTTGAGCTATGGGAATACATGGGAGCTTTTGGTGGCTGTGCAGTTGAGTGCGCAGTGCACTGACAAAAAAGTGAACGAGGTAGTAGAGAAATTATTTAAGAAGTATACGACTCTTGATGATTATGTAAAAGCGAAACCGGCAGAATTTGAGAAGGATATTTTTCAGACGGGATTTTATAGAAATAAAACTAAGAATATTCTCGCCGCGGCGAAGATGGTGAAGGAGAAATTCGGCGGGGAAGTGCCGAAGACTATGCAAGAGATTCTCACGCTTCCCGGCGTAGCTCGCAAAACCGCGAACGTTATTCTTGGCAATGCGTACGGCGTGGTAGAAGGCATTGCAGTAGACACGCATGTGATGCGATTATCACGCCTCTGGGGGCTTACAAAAGAAAAAGATGCTGTAAAGATAGAGCGTGACTTGATGAATTTGCTGCCAAAAGAAGAATGGTTCAACTTTACGTACGGGGTGATTAATTACGGAAGAAAATATTGCACGGCGAGAGTGAGAGATCACAGCAAATGCCCACTAGCTAAGTACGAAATCTAACCAGAAAAAACCGCTGGATAAAAAAGTGCTATGAACAGGAAAAACTTTTTTCTCACAGAAATCTTGCCTTGGTATAAAAAGCATGGACGGAAATTGCCGTGGCGAAAAGTTAAAATTTCTGCGTATGAAGCATGGGTTTCAGAAATCATGCTGCAACAGACGCAAGTGTCGAGAGTGATTGGGTATTATACAAAATTTTTAAAAAAATTCCCGAAAGTAGAGCACCTTGCTCACGCAACCTGGGAGGAATTCTTGCCATACTATGAGGGACTGGGATATTACGCACGAGGGAGAAATATGCTCAAAACAGCAAAAATAATAGTTGAGAAACATGAGGGCAAGTTTCCGAAAAATAAAAAACTTTTGACAGAACTGCCTGGGATAGGAGAGTATACGGCAAGCGCGATTCTTTCGTTTGCATACGAACAACCCGAAATAGCATTTGATACTAACTTTCGAAAAATATTCAAGACGCGCGAAAGAGCAGAGCGAGAGTTTCTGGACAGTAGAGTCTCGAGTAAAATTTTCAATAGCGCGGTGATGGACTGGGGGAGTAGGCGTACCACTTCCGAGGCCTCGGGGGAAATGGGCGAAGCCCAGAGGGGGTCAGTAGTGATACGACCCTTCCACCCTGCGGGCACCTCCTCTTGGCAGGGGAGGAGGAAACCTATCCTCATCTCTGTCATCCTCCACGAAAACCACAAGAAATATTACTCCCTCAACAAAAAGAAATACGAACCATTTGCTATGCCCGAAGGCGTAGCAAGCCGCGAGGAAATTAAGAAATATTTTCTGAAAGATTATAACCTAAGAATTTCAGTCAGACCACCGCACAAGAAAGGAATAAACGGGAAAATAACACATTTTGTCAACGCGCAAATTCTTCTTGGCAAACATAACTTTTATGAATACAGAAAAAATTCTCGTGGCGAGCACTATTTTTGACTATCGTCCAAGATAGTGCTAGCTGTTATTTTTTGCTTTTTTTCATGAAGACATATAGAATATCGGCACAAGTAGCGGATAATGAGCTGTTTTGGCTAGCG
>CAZRNX010000109.1:0-1936 GCA_964601555.1 uncultured Candidatus Saccharibacteria bacterium
CCGTGCTTCATTACATGCGCCGTAAGCTCGCCGGGCGCATCGTCCAAGAATACGATATCAATGTTTACTATCTGCTTCAGATGTTCCGAGATCATTTCGTACACGGCGTCATATATCTCTCTTCTTTTCTGTGCAGATGAAAACGTCCCTGCGTTTCTCATAAGCACACCGATGTCCACATCGCTCTTCTCTCTTTCAAGCCCCTGTGCGCGCGAACCGAACAAGACAACAACAGTAACGCCGAGCTTCTCCAACGCTTGTTTTTCTTCTTCAGAAAAAGTGATGTCCATAAGCAAATTTTAACAAATTTTTCTCGATTTCTTCTTTTATCAACCCCACTCACTTATGCTCGCTCTCTATTTTCCCGCCAAGCGTGCGGAGGATGTCGAGGAAATGCGTCGCCTGTTCTTTATTTGGCGGTTTGCCATGCCATTGGTAGTCAAACTCAATTTCAGGAATCCCCTTTCCTGGCACGGTATGCGCGATCAAGACGACGGGCTTTTCGTACACGCCGTATGCCTCATCGAAGGCGTTTACTATCTCATGAAAATCATGCGCATTTATCTCTATCACATGCCAGTTGAATGCCTCGTACTTGGCGCGCATGGGTTCAAGCGGCATAATGTCTTCCGTCATGCCGTCTATCTGAATATTGTTGCGGTCAATCACAGCGGTAAGATTGGCGAGTTTATTTTTGCCTGCAAGCAAGATCGCTTCCCATGTTTGGCCGGCATCATGTTCGCCGTCCGACATGAGGCAAATTATTTGATTTTTCTTCCCGTCCATGCGCGCCGCAAGCGCCATGCCGATAGCTTGGGAAAGTCCCGAACCAAGCGGCCCGGAACTCGTCTCAAGAGCGGGCAAGTAATCTCTGTGGGGATGTCCCTGCAAACGCGAGCCGAATTTGCGAAGTGTTTGCAATTCCTCAAGCGGAAAATACCCCGCATGTCCCATGGTGGCATAAAGCACGGGACAGATATGGCCATTGCTTAAAACAAGTCTGTCTCGTTCATCCCAATCCGGTCGCGATGGATCGTGTTTGAGTATATGAAAATACAAAGCTGTAAAAATATCCGCCATGCCGAGTGGTCCCGCCGTGTGTCCGGACCCGGCTTCAACGAGCATAGAGATAATAGACTCGCGAATAGCATTCGCTTTCTCCTCCAGAAATTTTATTTTGTCATCATGTAAATGTGGCATGAATTTCTGTTATTTGCTTGCCCGCCGAAGCCTCGGCGAAGGCGGGTCTTCGTGAAGATGTTGCATAGCGACTTAATTTAGGCCACTTGAAACTTCTCTACGGCAAACATTCTTTTCTCTAACTCCTTACTTTTTTCTTTCACAGGATATAACTCATCAAGTACTCTTTCGTTGAGGCGATCGGCCCTATTCTCAATACCTTGCATGCGCTGAGAAATTCCGTGTACTCCTTCTTGCACGGAATCTATTTTTCTATCCATCGCCTCAAAACCCTGCATCATTTTTTGGTTTAGGGAATCAAATTTTCCCTCGAATTTTTTATCTAGATTATCAATCTTCGTGTTCAAGTTTGTTTCAACCGTTTCAAGGCGTTCTTGTGTTACGACAACGGTGCTGTGTACCGATCGCACGATCTCTTTAAGATCCATAATTTCGTTTTTGAGATCATCATTCATGACATTTGTGATTACGAATAAATCTTTCCACCCGTTGCGTTTTCTCCCAGTGATTGGAACTTCTTTATCTCTGCTTCTATATTCTCATTCTTCCAAATTCCCGAACCGACACAGAGACGATTCGCACCTGCTTTTAATAGTTGCGGCGCTGTTGTAAGATCTACGCCTCCATCAACACTTATTATAACGTCTGGAAATACTTTACGCAAAGAAATAATATTGTGGATGACGCGGTCGTCGAAAGGCATTCCCTGATAGCCGATTTTCGCTATGCCCATGAA
>CAZRNX010000110.1:0-1930 GCA_964601555.1 uncultured Candidatus Saccharibacteria bacterium
TCTTTTTGGGGTTGCCGAGTGAAGCGAGGCGGTGGCGGGGCTTTCGTGGAGCGTAAGATTAGGTCAGAGCCACCACGCGCTCCGCGCGTGCCACATTACCGATTTTGGAAATAGGTTCGGACTTGGTACAATAGACACACCAGAATAGAACTTAGGGGCTTCTCCGAGCGAAGCGCGTCCCACTGATTTTCTCCCATTTTTTCAAGAGGAGGAGGTTCGAGCCGAAGATTTCTCTGGCCCAGACCTTTTTAACAGAAAGATTGGTATCAGAAGCAATTTTATCCAATGATTGAGCGTCTTTTATCCAATTTTGGAAAGGTGCGAGCCAATCATTCTGCTTGCGTGAAAGAGACTGTATTTCTTCTTCAAGCGACTTTTTGGAGGAGAGCAGTTTAGCTTTTTGAGTTCGGTAATCTTGCTCGTCAATCACTTGATCAAGATAACCGTTGAGAAGTCACTTGAGTTTCAAACTGATTGAAAAAATTCTCTCTTGTTATCTCACAATTTTCCAATCATGTTTGACGAGTTGTTCACAGGTGGAGTGGAATGGTGAGTGGGTACCGTAGTACGATTTGCTTTTTTGTTGTTTCAGTTGTACAGTATCCGTATATTTGCTGTTTGAAACATTATATGTGGTGAGGGAAAAGTATGAAAAAGTTTGATCCCGAAATTGCGGCCATTGCCGACTACGTTGCGAGTGATTGTTCGTTCTCTGAAAAAGCATATGCCACGGCGCGGTTTGCGCTTCTCGATAGCTTGGGGTGTCTCGCACTTGGCCTGGCATCGCCGGAATGCCGAAGGGCAATCGGAACCGGATTGTCCGGTGATAAAATAACTCAAAGAAGTCCAGCCGACATGGCTTTTGCCATTGGGACGGGAATTCGCTTCCATGACTTCAATGACACATGGCTTGCGGCAGAATGGGGACATCCATCTGATAATCTTGGCGCCTTGCTTGCTGCAGCCTGCCTATGGAAACCGTCCTTAACTGTGGGCGATATACTCTCCGCTATGATTAAGGCCTATGAGATTCAAGGGATAATGGCGCTTGAAAATAGTTTCAACAAGCGCGGTATTGATCACGTTATTCTCGTCAAGCTTGCGAGCGCAACCGTTGCGGCATGGATTCTTACACGAGACAAAGAAATCGTGATGAACGCCATTTCCCAAGTATGGTGCGACGGCGCGGGACCTCTTCGGCTTTATCGCCATGCTCCGAATGTCGGCCCAAGAAAAAGCTGGGCTGCGGGAGATGCAACCTCGCGCGGACTTTTCTTGGCCTTGCTTTCTGCTCGCGGCGAGACGGGGTATCCGATGGCCTTGAGCACTCCTCTGTGGGGGTTCTACGAGCGCGCATTCGGCGGAGAAAGATTTGCAATCAATCAGCCATACGGTTCGTACGTTATGGAGAATATTCTCTTCAAAGTACGCTACCCGGCAGAGTTCCACGGACAAACGGCGGTAGAGGCGGCGGTGAAACTTCACTCTCGGGTGAAAGACTGGATTGGTTCAATTCATGAAATAAAAATATGGACGCAAGGGCCCGCGATGCAGATCATCAACAAGACGGGACCCCTTACGAATTATGCCGACCGAGACCACTGTCTTCAGTACATGACGGCCGTGGCGCTCCTCAATGGCACTCTCACAGCCTATGACTATAGCGACGCAGCGGCGAAAGATCCGCGTATTGATGCGCTTCGTGAGAAGATGAAAGTCCGTGAAAATCAAATTTTCACGCTAAACTATTACACGCCCACTATTCGATCCATCGCGAATACCGTTTCCGTGGAGTGGGAGAACGGGCAACAAATCACGGAAAGAGTAGACTTCCCGCTCGGGCATTGCGAACGGCGTGAAGAAGCGCTTCCATTTATTAAAGAAAAGTACCGGCGTAATATGCAAGTATCTCTCACAGACAAACGCCTTC
>CAZRNX010000111.1:0-1929 GCA_964601555.1 uncultured Candidatus Saccharibacteria bacterium
ACAAATTTTCACACCTTCCCCAAATATTTCTTATTGAGCGTGAAAGAGAGATAGCCGATCGCGATAAATGCGAAACCGAGAAGAACGAGAGAAAGTGACCAACCGAGAGAATCGGAGAAGTAGTCCGCGGTGATTTTGAAAATATAGCCCATGAGGAAGAGTGTGCCGAAGATGAGATACGCGCGGCTCTTCAATTCAATGGAGAGGAAGATGGCAGCCAAAGCGAGCGCGGGGAAAATTATTTCCCAGAACATATTTTTCTCAACTCCGAATCCGCCGAGAGCAAATGCCGCGCCGAGAAAGAGCACGATGCCGGCCGTGTTGAGAAGAGCGATGAGCGAAGGAACTTTTCTCTTTTCTCCCGTCTCTTTGAGAAATGCGTAGCCAAAAAGAAGATACGCAAGCCCCAGAACGCCCACGCGATAGAGATAGAAGTCGGAATCAAGGAGCATAATGCTGTCTTGCAATAGATAGTCGGTAAAGAGGAAATACAATCCCGTACCGAAGAGGATGCTCATAAAGAGAAAAAGATTTTTACGATACACCAAATACGAAACGAGGTAGAAAACAGTAAGCGCAGCGAATACAAGAGTTGCAAGACCAAGCGTCGGATCAATATTGGCAACATCAAGCGTAACGAATATTCCGCCCGGGATGAGAAGCGCTCCGACAAGGTGGAAGCCGATGGCGGGACGCTCCAGAGTTCTATACTGTGAAAGAAGCACGCCGGCAACATACATGGTAATCCCCGCGCCGAGCGTGGCAAGAATCCTTGAAACAGAACCGAGCTTGTCCCAGTTATCTCCCACAAAAATCGCGATCCCGATGAAAACAATGAGTCCGCCAAGATAGTAGAGGATTTCCGAAACGTTCAGCCTCCGGTCGCCCGCGACATCACCCTTGGACTTCACGTCAAAATAGCCGATGAGGTCGTCTCGCGTGATAATCCCACGATCAAGCGACGATTGTATATTTCTCAAAAGTTCTTGTTTTTCCATATGTTCATTTGTTACGTTTGGCACATCTTCATGAATTACAAAATACTAAAATTTCCAAGTCCTCGGAGTACCCAGACGTTGAAAATTTTAGCATTTCGTAATTCATACATATATGTCATATCATCACCCACCCAAAAAACTGGAACGGCGTATAAAAATACGGTTCCGTGCTTCCCTTCAGATTAAGTTCAACTGAACTGCCATTCCCGATGAGATATCGCTTGCCATAATCATTGCCGCGATATCCGCCGAACATTTCGGTGAACATACTTCCCCCGCCGTGGTTCTGGCGCATCTCAAAACCGTCGGGAGATTTCATACTGTAATCGAGAGAAAGCAATTCCGCTTCTTCAAAAGTAATCTCACGGCTCTCATTCGTTTGCACATTATGAACATAGAGCCGTGCATTGTCTACGGGAGCTTTCAGGGGTTTTGCCGGAATGGGACGCGTGCTTCCCGGTTCGTTTAACATATACTCCGGGTTCTCTTCACGCATAAGCTTCCCTCCCCTGACGAAATATTGATATGTCCCGGGAGCACCATAGCTTGTATCGACGCCATAAAGGAAGTCGTACTGTGGCTGTGCCTTCTCCCCAAGGCTTGGCAAATAAATGCTTCCCGCCACAAAAAGAATCATGAGCACGGGCAAAAGAAGGCCGATGACAAGGGGGATGTTGCTCTTTACGGCTTGCATGTTCATAAGATAACTATACCACAGAAAAGAGAAAGCAACGGTGGAAAAATAGTGCTCAATTCTAAACTTTGCACGAACTCATTTTGAACGAAACTGACCCGCCCCGCCGCCGCTCGCGAAATTAGCAACCCATTCAAAATAACTTCACTACTTATCCACAGGAGAATATGGCGTGTGGTGGTAAAATAGCGATGTGAGCCGCGACAAACATATCGCCACCATACGCATGAAATACAA
>CAZRNX010000112.1:0-1924 GCA_964601555.1 uncultured Candidatus Saccharibacteria bacterium
TGGTTGAGGCCGATAGGGTCGGACCGGCACCATTCGATCGACCGATGTACGCAATTACCACAGTGTCAGGCACTTGTTGAATGAGTTGGTTGAGTTCGTTCAGACCGCGAATAGGCTCTTTGTGAATGGAACAGGTGCTGGTGATTAACTTGAGGCTCTGGTTAACCATGTAAGTGTATCCTCCACACAGGTGTTCGAGTGCTCTCAGTACCGGTGCTACATCATCCTTTTCGGATCCGCGCCAGATAATAACCTGCTGAATTGGCAGACGGAAGTGCCCCGTAGTCTCGGCGACACGGCGGTATTTCTTCGCCACATCATCGAGATTTCCGCCGTCACGATACGTTTGCTTGTCGATGTAGGCGCCGTTCTCTAGAACCCGCCACGAGTCGTTATCGATCACATCGGCGAGAAGCAGAATACCGTTCTTCGTCATGCCAAACTCAACCTTGAAATCAACAAGTGTCCGGCCTTCAAGTTGCCATGCCTTCTCGAGAATGAGGAAAACCCGCTTGGCAATTTTTTTCATCTCCGCGAAAAGTTTCCATTCCTCGTTGTAGATAAAAACTTCGCTTTCCTTAAGAACTAAGAATGGCTTCTGCGAATGGATCGGCTTCGATGCCTCGTAGAGCGCAATCTCTCCAGCGCCTTCTTCTGCGTAGGACATGAGCGGATCGTCACAAAGGAGCTCATGTTCCTTCCAGCGCCGGTCATTGGTCTTCAAGAAAAACTCCACCAAAAGCTTCGGAAAGAGATGGCCTTTGGCGAGACCCGGCATCCGTTTGAGGTATGAGCCGTGCGCCTCGCGCCGGATCACGACTTCGTACGGAAGCATGGTGCAGAGAGGCGCGCTGAATGTCGTGCCGTCGATCTGTTCGGTGAATGCCACTGGAATTCCACAGGCTTTGAGCAGGCGGAAGACATTACAGGTCGTTTGAGTTGCGAGAGCAGCTTTCCCTTGCATGAGATCGTGCTTGGCACCATCGCCCGCAGTGATGTCGTCCTTGGAAATGATGTTCACGGTGTCGGTATCGCCGTTTCTCCTGGCAATGATCTTGGTCTTGCCTTCCGCGAGGATCAATCCGTTCTGTCGGGCATATCCTTCGGTCATTGTGTCAAGCATTGCGTTTTCCTCTTTCAATGTTCGATACGGAAAAGCCGTATCAGCTTTTGGGAATTATTCCCATCCCATCTGATTCGCATACTACTAAAAACCCACAAGAAAGGCAAGAAGAAGGCCTGAATGGTTTCCCGAACAGGCCTGAACACCCTCTCATGAACTTGCCATTGAAAAAATAAGAAAAAGCTGGTAAAATTGCAACTGGGTCCCATTTTGGCGCTTATGTTGTTTCGATCGCGAAGCGGCTCTCGCGCGCGATGAAGAAGCTCATTGTTGACCGCACTAACTTGGATCGCAACCTGCGGCTGTCAGAAGGCTTGGTCGTTGCCGAGCCACTCTACATCATTCTCGCTGCACAAGGACATCCCGATGCGCACGAGAAGGTACGAACGCTCATTCTTCATGCCCAACGCGAGGCGCAACCACTTGAGGAAGTAGTTGTCGGTGATGCGGAAATGCAAACGTATCTCGAAAAGATGACTTCGTACCAACGACAGATTCTCTCGAATCCTTCTCTCTACACCGGTATCGCAGCCAAGAAAGCGAAAGCGGTCGTGGAACGATGGAAACAAAAACTCGGACTTTAGTCCAGCCCACGGGCGTTGTCGTTTACGCGGCAACGCCCTTTTTCTTTTTTCAATTGTATTGAAAAAAAATTGCATCTCCTTTACAATAGAGAACATGAAATCTCTGCGGCGTATTATTTTCTCGCGTCAAATACTTGCGGTAATACTTGCCGGAGTCTTCGCATTCGCCGCCCTATTCAGCATGTCGCTTGGAATGCAGGCCGATGAACACGGAAAT
>CAZRNX010000113.1:0-1921 GCA_964601555.1 uncultured Candidatus Saccharibacteria bacterium
ACAGAAACACTTTCTTCACGACATGTGGAGCGGAGAGAAGCGCCTCCACAAGCGCGTGTTTGCCATACATATATACTTTGATTCAGGGTTAAACCTTGATATTACTACAGCTTCTGCTTCTCCCAGAGCTCGTGGAAGCGGCCATGTTTGGAGTGAAGTTCGTCGAAGGTTCCCTCCTCGATAATTCTTCCATCTTCTATCACAATAATCCTATCCATTTCATGCACGGTGGTGAGGCGATGCGCGATGACGAGCGCGGTCACGCTCTGGAAGAATTTGTGGAGCGAGCTCCTGATTTTCTCTTCTGATTCCACATCCAGGTGCGAAGTGGCTTCGTCGAGGAGAAGGATTTCGGGGCTTTTGAATACCGCGCGGGCAAGTCCCAATCTTTGTTTTTCGCCACCTGATAATTTCACACCCTTTTCGCCGATAAGCGTCTCTGCGCCATGCGGGAGTTTCGCGAGAAAATCTGACACGTGTGCTGTCTTGAGTGCTCGCTCAAACAGTTCCGTGTTTTCTGCCTCGTCGCTATTTGCAAGCACGATATTTTGCTTGAGCGTGAAATTAAATACTTCCGTCTCTTGGAGCACCGCCGCGACATGGCGGAAATAATCTTCTTTGCTGATGGTGTTGAGAGGAACATCGTCTATCAAAATTTCTCCGGTGCTCTGCTCGCGCTCTTTGAGGAGTAACTTGAAAAGCGTACTCTTCCCGGCGCCAGAGAGCCCCACTATGCCCACCCTCTCACCTCTTCTTATCTCGAACGACACATCATTCAGTACGTCATTTTCTCCATATGCAAACGAAACATTCTTGAGCGCAATTTTCTGCCATTCCTTCGGAAACACAACCTTCCCCTCTTCGCTATCAATCCGCACCGGCTCGTACAAGATCCCCATCAATCGCGCGATACTGAATTTCGCAACAACGAAGTCCTGTGTGATTTCCGCAAGCTCGGAAATAGAAGTCGTAATGGTGCTGAAGTAAGTATTGAAGAGAACCAAAAATCCTATTTCATAATGACCGTTTATAATTCCGAATATAATAAACGCGCTCATGCCTATCCGAAACGACTGGGCCCAGAGAGCTCTTGATTGATTCCCCGCCTGAAACCAGAAATTCATTTTTAAAATTCTCCGGTAGAGTTCCTCCACATCATTGAGAATGTACGCGAGAAGCGGATTCCGCATAGACATAATCTTCACGCTTCGAACATTGTTTACAGACTCAAAGAAAAGTCCGTTCACGTCCTCATCTTTAATATTCACTTCTTGTGTTGCGAGCGAGGCCTTCCGGCGAAAAATGGCAGCAAGAAAATAATATGTCACCAAGAAAACAAGTGTTAGTATTCCTATAGTAAGGTTGAATGCCGAAATAATGAAAATCACTCCGAAGAAATTAACAACTATCTCAACAAGATTGTTGATCCACATTCGGAATATCTTGTCTATACTAGCCCCACCGCGCTGTATTTTTTTCAATTTGCTGCCGGAATTTTCCCGTTCGTGCCATTCCGTGTCAAGCAGAAAGAGGTGGTCAAGCGCTTTCATTTGCGCGTCAAGGGACATCCGCTCGCTTATGGCAAACATCCGTATTTTGGCGAGATAGATACCGCCGGAACGAATTATGAGCGCGGGTATCTGCAATCCAAGAAGTACCCATACAGGAGTAAGGGAGTCACCAGGAGAAAAGTTGGAGAAAAAAGTTACGATAGCCGCAAGCGCGTACGCCGGATAGAGCCATGCGATATCCGAGCACAGGCGAAAAAAAGTTGCGAGTACGAACTTCCCCTTATGCGGCGCGAGAAAAGGCCGGAGACCTCTCAAGAGATCACGGGTTCTATAGAGTTGAGTTGGGAGCGCTGTCGCGGCCGGAGTTGGAGTCATTACAAGCGCAGTATAACACAAAAGTTTTTAAGTGA
>CAZRNX010000114.1:0-1901 GCA_964601555.1 uncultured Candidatus Saccharibacteria bacterium
GATGAGGAGAGTGCAACAGTAGAAGATGAGGAGAAAAAAGAAGCGCAGATAATCGCGACAGCGAAGAAGCGCGTCATTGCGGCATTTGCCCTCGCTACTCCGATCGTTCTCTACTACATGTTGATCCACATGTTCAATCTGCCTCATGTGCATGAGCTCTTTGATTTCTTGAATCTCGCACAGCCGACAATTGCCGGCGCCTCCGGGTACGGCTCATTTATCGTACAGATGCTCTTCTGGCTTGTCGCACAGCCGTTTAAATTTATCCTGGGCTTGTTTGTGGACGTTGCCAATCCGCCATTTCAGATTGACCTTAATTACATTTACTGGATTCTTTCCACGCCGATCCAGTTCATCATCGGCTGGCAGTTCTATAGAAATGCATTCACTTCCGTACGCATCGGGGCGGCAAATATGGATGTACTCGTTGTTCTTGGAACGACGGCTGCGTATCTCTATAGCGCGATTGGCTTTCTCTTCTTCAATATCGATCATCCGTTCTGGGAGAGTTCGGCGGCGCTTATGGCATTCATTCTTCTCGGGCGCTATGTGGAAGTGCTTGCCAAGGGCCGCGCGTCGAATGCGATCAAAGAGCTTCTGAAATTGGAAGCGAAGGAAGCGCATGTGGAGCGGGACGGCCAGGAAGCAACGATACCCATCACGGACATAAAAGAGGGAGATATTATTATTGTGAAGGCGGGAGAGAAAATTCCGGTTGATGGCGTGATTGTTGAAGGCAAGACGCACATAGATGAGAAAGTGGTCACGGGCGAATCATTTCCAGTGGGCAAGACGGTGGGAGCGGAAGTCATCGGCGCAACGGTGAACCAAGAAGGCCTCATCAAATTCCGCGCAACGAAAGTGGGGAAGGACACGCTCCTCTACCAAATCATTCGAATGGTGGAAGAAGCGCAGGCGAAGCGGGCTCCCATTCAGGATCTCGTAGACAAGATCAGCGAATATTTCGTACCCGCCGTCGTACTTCTTTCCATTATGGTATTCGTGGGGTGGTATTACTTTACGGGGATTGATAATTTCCGCTCGGCACTGATGAAAATGATCGCGGTTTTGGTGATTTCCTGTCCATGCGCGATGGGACTCGCGACACCCACCGCACTCGTCGTCGGCATCGGGAGGGCGGCGAAGTACGGCATTATCTTGAAGGGTGGCGAGGCGCTTGAGAAAGCGTATAAGATCACGACGATCGTTTTTGATAAAACGGGAACGCTCACAATAGGCAAACCAGTGGTAACCGACTTCGTAATGCTCGAAAATGTGATGCACGTGGGCCACGCAACATACTTGGCCGCTTCAACCGAACAAGGGTCGGGGCATCCGCTTGCGCGCGCCGTGGTGGAGAAGGGCAAAGAGCAAGGGCTCCTTGGGCAGGTGCAGGACTTTCAGGAATTTTCGGGGAAAGGAATTTTCGGCCGCGTTGAGGGACAAGACATTCACATTGGGAATCCGGTCTTCATGGCCGAGCTCCAAATCAACATCGCGCCGCATTTGAAAAAGCTCGAGGAACTTCAGAGTGAGGCGAAGACGGTCGTCTTCATGGCAGTCAATAAGCGCTTGACGGCGATGATTGCAATGGCGGACACCTTGAAACCGTTCGCGAAGGAAGCGATTACAGAGCTCAAAAAAATGGGCAAAGAGATAGTGATGATTACTGGCGACAATCAGAAAACGGCGGAGGCGATTGCGCGAGCAGTCGGCATTGGTCGCGTAATGGCGCAAGTGCTTCCAGAAGACAAGGCAGCGCAGGTGAAGAAGCTCCAGGAAGAAGGCAAAAACGTCGCAATGGTCGGCGACGGCATTAACGACTCTCCCGCGCTTGCTCAAGCCGACGTCGGCATTGCGATCGGCTCGGGAACGGATGTTGCGATTGAGACGGGGCAGAT
>CAZRNX010000115.1:0-1895 GCA_964601555.1 uncultured Candidatus Saccharibacteria bacterium
ACCGTACCCCGTCATTCTATCAGTTCATCGACGCTGATTTCAAGGGCTTTCGTAATCTTCCTTAATGTTTCAAGTGTTGGGTTTTCATTTTCTCCCTGCTCAATTTTAATAATGGTGTTGTTGGCAACATCGGCGAGCTTGGCGAGCCGATGTTGCGAAAGCCCTTTCTTTTCTCGCAATTTCTTCAAATTTTGACCAAGTGGATAACTTTGTTTTGACATAATTCCGCCCCTTCTCGGTAAACCACTGGTTTGACCAGTGAGACTTGAAAAGGCTCGGCCGTTCCGTAGAGAACAGAAATGGTATTGTGTGAATGTGGCTTGATGAAAAGCCTCCCGCCACACAATACCATGTCTGACCGTTACCAAAGTCTATCGCATTCGCGATGGGACTGCAAATATCAGTCTTGTACAATACAAAATGAGCCTCAAACGCCCTCCGCTTTCCAACGCAAAATGAGCCTGTAATTCTGCCTGTCTTGCCTCGGGGAAAGCGCGTCGCGATACTCGGTTCATATGATCATCCATATGAACGACTCGCACATAGTGAGCATCAACGACCTGAGAGGGTTCTCAGAGGTTTTGCCAAAGGTCGAGTTTACCAGCCAAAACAAGAAAGAGACGTACGCATGGATCGGAGAAACTCTGGGAAAGTTTCGGTACTTCTCGCTCGCAAGGAAGAAGGAGCGCATGATCGTGCGGCAGTACATCGAGACGTTCACCGGACTCTCCCGTTCGCAGATCACCCGGCTCATTGCGAGAAAGAAGAAGGCGGGACTGATACTCGTGAAAGAGGGCGGACGCCATACGTTCCCCAAGCGGTATACGGCAACGGACATCGCTCTGCTTGCCGAAACGGATAAGGCGCATGGCCATCTTTCGGGGCCGGCAACCAAGAGAATATTCGAACGGCAGTGGGAGGTCTATGGAGAGGAGAAGTATCAGAATGTTTCCGGTATCTCCGTTTCCCATCTCTACAATGTCCGCGAGACCAGGCAGTATCGATCGAACACGCTATTCTTCACGAAGACGAAACCGACGGCAAATTCTCTCGGAATCAGGAAGAGGCCGGAGCCGGATGGCAGACCAGGGTATCTCCGAATAGACACGGTGCATCAAGGGGATTTGGACAAAGAGAAAGGGGTGTACCACATAAATATCGTGGACGAAGTGACGCAGTGGGAAATCGTCGGAGCGGTGGAACAGCTCTCGGAAATGTACCTTGCTCCGCTTCTCGAGAAGCTCCTCATGGAGTTTCCCTTCCGCATTTTGGGGTTTCATTCCGATAACGGGTCGGAGTATGTGAATGAGAAAGTGGCCAGGCTCTTGCAGAAACTCCTGATCGAGCAGACGAAGTCGAGACCGCGACGCTCGAACGACAACGGACTCGTGGAGTCGAAGAACGGAGGCGTTATCCGGAAACACATGGGCTATGTCCACATCGCAAGAAGATGCGCCGGACTTATCAACGAATTCTACCGCGCGCACCTGAATACCTACCTCAACTTTCATCGTCCCTCCGGATTTGCGACCATCGTTATCGACCGCAGGGGAAAGGAGAAGAAAAAGTACGAAACGTACCTCACGCCGTTCGAGAAGCTTCAAACGCTTCCAGACTGGGAGCAGCGCCTGAAACCGGGTGTGACGAAGGAGAGCCTTCTTGCCATCGAACGGAAAGAGAGCGACAACAAGTGCGCCGCTCTCATGCAAAAAGCCAAGCTTGAATTGTTTACCACGATAAGCCTGCCTACCGCAGGCAGTGAATCGAGGAAAAAGTGACGCGCGCCGGATTAGTTTTCCACAATCATTTGGGGCTCATTCCTTGATTGGAAAAGACTGCATTTTTATGTGATCTAGAACTTCACTTCAACCGGCTTCTTGGCCGCCTCTTCGCCA
>CAZRNX010000116.1:0-1876 GCA_964601555.1 uncultured Candidatus Saccharibacteria bacterium
AAGCTCTCGTTTCAAGAGACTATTTTGATAATACCTCTGCTTTCCCTTCTGTAATTAGCACTGTATGCTCAAAGTGGGCAGAGAGCGAGCGGTCGCGGGTGCGGTAGGTGAAGCCATCCTTGTCCAGATAAATACCCGGCTTGCCTATTGTGAGCATCGGCTCTATGGCAATCACCATGCCGGGCTTAAGCTTCACTCCAATCCCCTTTTTGCTCCCCAAATTGGGAATAAAAGGCTCTTCGTGAACTTTGCGCCCCACGCCATGTCCGCCAAGTTCGCGGATGATGCCGTACTTGAATGGTTTTACAAATTTCTCTATTGCGTACCCAATATCTCCCACATGTGCATTGCCTCGTGCTACTGCGATTCCGACTTCGAGCGCCTCGCGAGTGGCATTAAGAAGTTTCTGCGCTTCCGGAGAAACTTTCCTCATCCCTTCCACGGCAACTGTTCGCGCCATGTCGGTGATAAGTCCTCGGTGTTTCATCCCGATATCCAAGCCAACAATGTCTCCCTCTTTTAAAATATGCTCAGGCTTAGGAATGCCGTGCACGACCTCGTCATTCACCGAAACGCAGAGCGTCGCCGGATACGGCTTGGCTGCATCCCACGGCTTGTAATGTAAAAACGCGGGTTCATCCCCATCTTTTCTTATTTCTCTTTCGGCAATCTCGTCGAGCGCTTTGGTGGAAATTCCTGGCCGCACCGCTTGCTCCACAACATCAAGCGCGCACGCAAGCCGTCTGCCGCATTCGCGGAGGATTGCAATCTCTTCTGGTGTTTTAATAAAAGATTTCATGCGCTTGCTTCCAGCTTCTCTATCATCTCCGCAAATACCGCTTGCTCGTTTTGCTCGCCGTTCACTTCCACAAGCGTGCCCCTCCCGCGAAAGAATTCGATGCATTGCATAGTTTCTTCTTGGAACCATTTAAGCCGTCGCCTAATGCTTGTCTCGTTGTCATCCTTTCGGCCGAGAGCGATGCCGCGACCTATGAGGCGTCTTATCGCCTCTTCGTCAGAAATAATAAAATTCACAGCTCGATACGGCCGTTCCATCCACTCCATGACTTCGTGAAAAACGTGCACTTCCGGCGGTCTTCTATTGGTCCCCTCATATATAATCCCCTCGTTATGAGAAAGCGGGAGTGTTGCCTGTTTGAAGAGGTGGACGGCAAGCCAAGAAGGGACAACATCCCCACTGTCAATTGTTGCCTTTACCCGTTTTCCGAGGAGCGTGTCCTCTTTCGCGATTTCGCGCAATCTATTTCCAACAGAGAAAATCTTAAAGCCGGTCTTTTTAGACAAGAATTTCGCCTGCGTCCCCTTACCGCAACCGGACTTGCCGAGCATTGCGATTGTTTTGTAAGTATCAAAAATATCAGCCATTACCTTCACAATATAGGAGACGGGGAGAAAAATCAAGTGTTTACTTTATAAGTTCCGCAAAAAGGAAGGGCCAAACACTTTTGCAAATGTTGGCCCGTCTGATGTGATATTCCCTCATGACAGTTCTCGTTTTAGAATTTCCTGCCACGAGTTTACTTGCACAACTCGGTGGAGGCAGCGAGTAAATCGCTCTATTTCATTAGGACGCGGCCGGAAGAGGTAGAGAGCACTTACCATAGTGAGACCACTCAAAACTTCAAGCCGATCATCAATAAAATGCGTAATCCCCAACTTCTCGCAGATGCTGGCCTTCTCGTGCCGCTCCCGGCAAAAACGGACGTGTTCACGCTCAATTCCAGTAAGATCATAAAAACGATGGTGGTCGAGCCAGTGCAATGTTTTTTCCCGCACACGCCGTCCGCACTTCGAGACAAGAAACACGTTGTCGCCGAATCGCTTCTCCACGAGTTCTCTCAAGGCTTCAAAGACG
>CAZRNX010000117.1:0-1786 GCA_964601555.1 uncultured Candidatus Saccharibacteria bacterium
TGAACATAGAACCCAGCTGGAAAAACGCCCTGCAAGATGAGTTCGAGAAGCCGTACTGGAAAGAGCTTGCGAAATTTGTGAGGAAAGAATACTTGAGCGCAAAAGTGTATCCGCAGCCGAAATTTGTTTTCCATGCATTCGAATTGACGCCGTTTGATGAGGTACGAGTGGTGATCTTGGGGCAGGATCCTTACCACGGCGCGGGGCAAGCGCACGGTTTGTGTTTTTCCGTGCCGGAAGGCATCTCTCCCCCGCCGTCGCTACAGAATATTTATAAAGAAATAGAGAGCGACTTGGGAATCTTGCGCGCAAAAGTGGGTGGAGAAAAAGCCAAAGACAGTAGCGGCAATTTGGAGCATTGGGCGAAACAGGGCGTGCTCCTCTTAAATGCGACACTCACCGTCCGCGCGCGAACCCCCGGCTCGCATCAGCATAAGGGCTGGGAAGAATTTACCGATGCGGTCATTCACGCGCTTTCGAAGAAGAAAGAACATTTGGTATTTCTCTTGTGGGGCAAATATGCGCAAGATAAAGGCGCGCATATTGATACGTCGAAACATCTTGTACTGAAAGCCGCACATCCATCCCCCTACTCGGCGGTAAACGGATTCTTCGGCTGCAAGCATTTTAGCTCGACGAATGACTACCTCGCCGAGCATGGGAAAGAGCCGATTGTGTGGGGATAATATTTTCTCCGAAATGTTCTATACTTAGTGAATGTCACGCTATCATCTATTTCTCCTCGCGACTTTCGCCGCTTTCTGGATATGGGCGGCAATTAACCCTCTCTACCCCGACGGATGGCTTCTGGAGAATTATCTCATTTTTCTTTTTGTGCCGATCATTCTCATCATCGGCAGATATTTCAAACTTTCAAATGTCTCCTACACGCTTATCACTGTTTTCATGATCATGCACGTCATCGGCTCGCACTATACCTACGCGGAGGTGCCGTTTGGATATACACTTCAAGACTGGACGGGCGCGGACAGAAATATGTACGACCGCTTGGTGCACTACTCGTTCGGCTTTCTCCTCGCATATCCGGTTCGCGAGATATTTATGCGCGTTTCAAAGACGAAGGGCGTGTGGAGTTATTACCTTCCGTTTGAGCTCGTACTGGCTTTCTCGGGACTTTATGAAATCATCGAGTGGCTCGCGGCCGCGCGCGTGGATCCGGCCGCCGGGCTCGCTTTCCTCGGGACGCAGGGGGATATTTGGGATGCGCAGAAAGACATGCTGCTTGCAAGCATCGGGTCGCTCTTCGCTATGTGCTTCATAGCCGTCATCAATCTTCTGTATGACAGAAACTTTGGAAAAGAAATGAAAGAGAGTCTCTCTATCGAAAAGGGCGACCATCCGTTAGGAGAAGTAAAACTCCGAGAGCTTCTGGTGCGAGAGAAGAAAACATTCGCGGCGCATCTCATAGCGTTCATAATCCTTGCGTGCATCCTCTGGATCGCCGGGTATTTCGTATTGAATTCACTCATTGAGTCACTGTAACGCCAGTCTCATCATATATGGTAAGTTGGTTGCGTGGGAATAAGTCTTACTCTCTCCTGCTTAATCGAAGTCCGTGATATGCCATAAATCCGGCAATGCAAACTGCAACCACACTTAACCACAATGGAACGCTCCACCCACCCGCCTGCACGGGTATCTGAAAGAGCACTCTCCATGCGTGCGCGATAGCGATGACAAGAAAGACGATCCCCGAAAAACGCATATATGTTGTCTGGTTCATAATAGTGCTCTTAGTGCTCTTGTTAATAATAAATTACTTTGA
>CAZRNX010000118.1:0-1783 GCA_964601555.1 uncultured Candidatus Saccharibacteria bacterium
AGGAAGTAGGATAGTTATCATTGCCTGGGGGCGATCCCAGGCAATCTTTTTGTATTGTACAAGACTATGGCTTGACTTTCTATATCGAAGGAGTACTATATAAGTAAGCCCCCAAGGGCGGTTTTTTAGAATCAATAGAATCAGCGGGTAATAAGGGAGTAGTAAGAATATGGAAAATTTTATCACCTATCTCAAAGAAACTCGAGGCGAGATGAAGCATGTTACCTGGCCGACACGCGAGCAGGTTATTTCTTACACCTCGGTCGTTATTTTCTTGTCTCTTCTCACGGCTGCGATCCTTGGTGCCTTCGACGCACTGTTTACTTACCTTCTGGAAACCTACATTCTTTCTTAAAAATTAATTACCGGTCACCAGAACCATGGCAAGACAAGAAATAAATGCCGAGCGCAATTGGTACGCCATACATACCTATTCGGGGTATGAGAATGCCGTCGCGCGCAACTTGAAACAGCGCATTGAGTCCCTCGGCATGGAGGACAAAATTTTCAATATCATTGTGCCCGTGGAGAAGAAGATCAAAGTGAAGGGTGGGAAACGTGTGGAAGTGGAGGAGAAAATTTATCCCGGATATGTACTCGTGGATATGATTGTAACGGATGATTCGTGGTATGTGGTCAGGAATACCCCCCGCGTTACGGGTTTCGTTGGCGCAGGGGTGACTCCTGTTCCGGTGGACAAGAAAGAGGTGGATATGCTCTTTGCGCGCATGAAGGGAGGAGAGGAAGCAAAGCATATGGTAGACCTCACGATCGGCGAGGCGGTTATCATTACCGACGGGCCGTTCAAAGATTTGGAGGGCAAAGTCGGCGAAATAGACGAGGACCGCGGCAAAGTGAAAGTGCTTGTTTCAATGTTTGGACGTGAAACGCCGGTAGAGCTGGACTTCTTGCAAGTGAAGAGAATTTAAACTAGTTTATAGTTGATAGTTTTTAGTTTTTAACAGAACACCTGTACATCAGTATGAAAAGCCGAAGTTATCGAGACTTGACGGTATGGCAGAAATCAATGGATCTGGTGGTTGCTATTTATCAAACGACCAACGGGTTTCCTTCGGAGGAGAAGTATGGTATTGTCTCACAAATGCGGCGCGCGGCGGTCTCTGTGCCGTCGAATATCGCGGAAGGAAGCAAGCGTGGCACGAGAAGGGATTTCTGTCAATTTCTGACCATCGCTTTCGGTTCCGGTGCTGAACTAGAAACCCAAGTGGAGATATCAAAACGTTTGCGATTTGGAAAACAAGAGGAATTTTCAAAAATAGATACACTGCTCGATGAAGTTATGAAGATGCTAAACAAAGCCATTCAAACGATGAGATCTGATCCTAAAAACTAAAAACTGCCAACTAAAAACTAACACCATGGCTAAGAAGGTAGTCAAAAAAATCAAATTGCAGATCGAAGCCGGGAAGGCGACGCCAGCTCCGCCCGTTGGCACCGCGCTCGGACCCGCAGGTGTGAACATAGGCGATTTCGTCTCTAAATTCAACGAGGCGACCCGTGATAGAATAGGCAATGTGATTCCCGTGGAGCTTTCCGTGTACGAAGACAGAAGTTATGATTTTATATTAAAAACTCCGCCGGCATCCCGGCTCATCTTGAAAGCCGCGGGACTTGAGAAAGGCTCCGGCAAGAATGCCGTGAAGAAAGCCGGCAAAATTACCAATGCCCAGGTTCGTGCAATAGCCGAACAGAAGATGCCCGATCTTACCGCGGCGTCCGTCGAAACCGCAATGAACTCCATCAAGGGCACGGCGAGAAGCAT
>CAZRNX010000119.1:0-1782 GCA_964601555.1 uncultured Candidatus Saccharibacteria bacterium
TGGGATTGATTGGGAGTCGGTCATTGTGCATTACACGTTGATTCTTTGCGTCTCTTCCGACGGCGCGATGCCGAAAGACCCTCTCTTCACTCCATGGCCGTGCTCTTTGAGCGCTTCTTCCACCTGAACTACCAGCTTGTCCATATCGACATCCGCCTTCACAAGATACTGCAAAATGTGGCTTTCCATCGTTTCGGCCATTTTCTCCACATCCATGGAATTGGTCAGAATGAAAACGGGAACATCCCTTCCCCACTCATCCTCGCGAAGCTTCTTCAGCGCCGTGATGCCATCCATAACCGGCATTCTGATGTCCAAAAGAATGATGTCCGGATGCTCGCGGAATGCCGCATCGAGTCCCTCTTGCCCGTTTTTGGCCGAGAGAATTTCGTATCCGGCGCGAGTAAAGGAGTCGCGAAGAACGATATGAAGAGCCTCGTCGTCCTCCACTAAAAGAACTTTTTGTTTACTTGCAGGCATAGTTGTGTCTACTTTATCACACCCTCCCACATTGTGCAAAATAAATACGCTGGTTGGTTGCTTTTTGGATTCAATTATGCTAGGATTTTAATATTGGTATCGGTATATAGAGAACGAAAAGGTAAGGTTTTTTAAGGGTTTTCTGTTGAAACACAGAAAAGGAGTTGGCGGAGCACAGACCGCTACAAATGAGTAAACAATCTTCAAAAGCAGTCCATATTGTGGCGCTCTTGCCTTTTTTTGCCGCAAACGCCTGGCCGTCTCCCGCGATGCTCCCTATGGCCGGAAACGTTTCGAGCACGAAGGCGCATCTTGCTGCGGCAGAAATGGTGGACACTGCCTGGGAAAAGCAAATACATGAGCAGCGAAAAGGTCGGGCTGCAAAAATAGATGCCTACTTCAGCGAGCGAAGCATGCCGCTTGCCGGTTTCGGCGCGGAAATGGTGCAGGCGTCCGAAGAGCACGGCCTCGACTGGCGACTTCTTCCCGCCATTGCCGTACGCGAATCATCCGGCGGAAAGCAGATGTGCGGGAACAACCCATTCGGCTGGGCTTCGTGCAAAGCGCGGTTTGAAAGCGTCGAGAAGGCGGTCAATACCGTCGCCCTTCACCTTGGAGGCAACCACCCAAAGACCGAAGACTACTACCAAGGAGATACTCGCGAAAAACTTCACAGTTACAATGGTACCGTCATCCCCACCTATGTAGATGAAGTTGTGGCTATCATGGAGAGAATCGACAAACAGAAGGTGGAATAAAATTTTCCCTATTAAAACTAATACCATTTTTAAAAAACTCCTTTCACCTGCTTCATGATCCACTCGTACCCGGTAAGCCTTCTCATTGCCAAAGTATCGTTTATGTATTCAACAACCTTTTCTTCAATCTTTTCTTCGTGCGCGTCTAAAGCATCAAAAATTTGATTCGCCGTCGTCTTTCGCAATTCTTCAAAGAACCTCTTTGCGGGGTTGAGTTGTGGAGAGTACGGCTGAAGAAAGACGAGAGTCAGCTCTTCCATGAGCCCGAGTATCTTCAGCTTGTGGAAAGGCGCGTTGTCGAGGACGACGATCAGATGTTTCTTCGGATATTCTTCTTTCAGCATCCCGACTTTCGACCAGCTTCGGCGATAGTTCGACATGAGGCCGTACCGCATCTCGTCCATGAAGAAGAGTTCGATGCCGGTCACTCGCGATGTTTTCCGTTCTTCGCGAGAATGATGCCCCGGATCCTCGTCTCGTACTTCTCGTCTTTTGTCTATAGCCCACTTGTGGATAACTGGAAAACCGAAACGCCGCCTTGTAT
>CAZRNX010000120.1:0-728 GCA_964601555.1 uncultured Candidatus Saccharibacteria bacterium
TCTACATAATCTGTTGCATCGTATTTGGAATACTGAATACCAAGAAAAGTTTAAGGATCCGTTTGCTCTCAAAGCTCTGGCATATTGGAAAAAATCCAAACCAAAATGCGACCTATTTCTTCTACGTTCTATGAAGAGAAAGGTAAAAAGACTGATCGACATACACTATGAGGTTCTTGAACTGGAAAGAGAGATGGAAACGCTGCTCAACGAGAATTACACTATCCAGACAGCCAGCGGTTGCGGTATAACTATCGCTTCTATGATTGTCGGAGAAATTGGTGACATTAATCGCTTTCATTCTCCTGCGGCGCTCGCTAAATATGCCGGTTGCGCACCGAGGGAATGTTCGTCGGGTAAAACCTTCCGTCATCGAAAAACAAGATCTGGCAATCGCAGGTTAAATTGCGCATTTCATAGAATGGCATTATCTCAAATCTCACGCTCGGGCAATGAACTGGCTAAAACATATTTCAAGAGAAAAGTGTCAGAAGGAAAATCAAAATCCCAAGCGCTCGTCTGTCTTCGTCGTCAAATGGTGAACATTGTTTGGATGATGCTGAAACACAAAACCGTGTACCGAAATGCTTGACTTTTTCTCATAGCGGATCTTCCTTCCGCCGCGCCCTCGCGCTGAACGGCAAAATTTGGGCGGCTACAATGTTTACTGTTTCGGTATTTTTTGATAACATAGTAATATAAGTAAATCGCTATTACTTTGATTATAG
>CAZRNX010000120.1:738-1769 GCA_964601555.1 uncultured Candidatus Saccharibacteria bacterium
CGCCAAGTCATGAGCATTGAAGCCCAACTCGCGGAGTTGGCGGAATTTGCCAAGCGAGACAATAGATCAACTGCACAATACCAAATTTCACAGTCAAGGTAAAACAGGCCTGGGATTCGTTCAGGCCAGCTTCAGGTTGTAGAGACCGCAGACGGAGAGGAAGATGTCGTTGTAACAGGAAAGGTCGTTGCGGAAACGGTTGGACAGGATTCTCCACTTTTTCAGGCAGGCGAAAACGTGCTCGACCACAATACGTTTGAGTGAGTGCCGGCGGTTGCGTTGCTTCTCTTTTTCTGTGAGTTTGCGGAATTTGGACGCCTTGTGAGGCACGGACAGATTCGTTCCCAGATATCCAAGGTCTCCCAGGCCGGCTTTAGCCTTGGTCTGGTCGTAGAGCTTCTTGTCGTGCGTATTGCCGGGAACAGAAGAGGAAACGTGCCGTATCTCGCCCTTTCGGTTCACGATGATCTGCGTTTTAACGGTCTGCTGCTTCTTTTTCCCGGAATAGCCGGAACCTGTCCTTCTCTCCGTCTCCTGCTCGGTGGCATCGGCGATCAGACTCAGGATTTCTTCTTCTGGTATGGCTATTCTCTTGATTCGGAGCTTTTGCATCCTTTCCGCCATGATTGGACGGAGTTTCTGGAAATATCTGGTAACGGTGGCGTCATCTATCCGGAAGATCATTCCGATGAAAACATAGGGACTGTAGGTCCTTAAATACAGGAGGTGCATGGCCAGGGATTGTTCAAACGTCAGGACATACTTCCTGCCCGCTCCCACCGCCCTTTCTCTCTTTTTGCTTGTTTTCCTGATTGTTTCTGTTTCTTTCCATCTGGGTTCTAATTCTTTGGCTAATTCCCTGAACTGTTCAGGCGAGAGACCAAAAATGCGACCGAAAACCTTGGGCTTGCTTGCTAGTTTGCGTATGTTCATGCTCTGGATTATACTACAGGGTATATCAATTGGGCAGTGGGTCTGATGTATGGAATGGATTGAATTACATACTCAAAACGGGTTGCCAGTGGAGAGCC
>CAZRNX010000121.1:0-1720 GCA_964601555.1 uncultured Candidatus Saccharibacteria bacterium
ATAGCGACGAGCTCTTCTTCTGCAACACCATCACCAGGAGTCACATCTATATCTGTCATCCCGTCACCGTCAACGTCTATCGCAAGCGTGGTTGAGGCGATATTTCCTGTCTCGGAGATACTGAAGGTTGCCGTACTGCTCGCGATAACAGGGATGCCAGCGAAGGTGGTGCTTGCGGTAACTTCATCGCCTTGTATTTCTTCGGCGATGAAGATGAATGTTCCGGAACTTTCACCGGTAAGCTGTACTGTCGTTGTGCCGGACTTCTGTGATCCCGCATACTTCCCTTCCCCGAGCTCCATGTAGTAACTGTTAGCTATCTCCTCATCAAGAAGAATGACGTCGCCGAGGTCTGTTGAAGTTGATACGCCGGTGTGGTTTCCAAAAGAATCATAAATATCCAGCGAGACAGGAGAGAAGACTTTCAGGCGAAGGGATGCTTCGTCGTTAGAATTAGGGGTGGGTTTGATTGTAGTCACATGCGTAATTGTTTCTATTTTATTTTGCACAAGATCTTCCACTAATTTATCCAGTGGTGTGGCTTCAAAAATATCTCCATGTTTTCTGTTTATTCGCGCTCCAAAAAATTCTGCATTGTAATTCCTCAAATTCACCCAGTACGTACTCGTCGCTATTGCGCTCGCGCTTGGGGTAACGACTGTCTCATCCCCATCGCTCGTGAACTCTGGTTCCGGGTTGAGTTTGCGCGAACAGAGGAAACCGTCACAGACCCAGCGTTCGGTGTATTTGATCCCCTTAATCGTATCAAGTCCCCATCCGACAATCTGGATAACTTCAACGCCAGCCGGTGGAAGCCATGTATCGAGTGACACATGATTGATTTCGCCTTGTGTCAGCAATGCCCTGTTCAGAATGTTTGGCGTGAAGAGATCATCCGTGCTTGGCTTGGTGCGACCTTCTACTCCCAAAAGAAAGTTATGGAATTCTGTGGGATTGGAAACGTGGAAATTATACTCGGCAAAATATTGCGCCGCGAGCGGATCATCGGGGTTGAATGTCGCGACAGGGTCAATCACGCGGTTGAAATATTCGGCCGATGGAAGGAGGTTGTAGGCAGATGGCATATTCTCGGCAAGGATTCTTGAATCTTCTTTCGAGAGAAGCACGGGGAAACTCGTTGGTAGTCCTTCGCCGTGAAGCATCGAGGTAACGGCTTTCGGCGTGCCGAGTTGCGGCACGGCGACCATGATAAATTTATCCACCGTATCTCCCTTGCCCAGTTTTTCTAGTTTGGAGATAAGCTCTTTCCCCACAAGTCCGCCATTGCTGTGCGCAATTATAGAAACTTTCTTGGTGGGCGAGCTTGATGCCATACGAATTATTTCATCTATCATTGAATAACTGGAAGATTCAAGCGCGATGGGATTCTCGACAATGTCATCGATATCAAATCGCCAATCGTAAGGAAACGGCTTCCACTCGGAGATCGTGCCGTCGGACACGAGAGCGTTCATTGAACTTATAAAGCTCTCATAAATATTTGCGCCGGCATACGTCTCATCTATCACATCTTTTGTATATATTCCCGTGGTCTGCGGCGTGCCGTCTGAATTGAGAAAAATGTCGCTGTTGTTGTGAAGAATTTCCGGTTCCCAGAGACGCTTTTTGAATGTGCCGAGTGCTCCGCCGTCAATATGCCGATACAGCCTACTCGCCTCGAGTCCCGGCAAAAAAGCGACGGAAGAGCAGCATTCGGGGA
>CAZRNX010000122.1:0-1655 GCA_964601555.1 uncultured Candidatus Saccharibacteria bacterium
GAATGTATCAAGTATCAACTCATCCATGCTCTCCACCCATAGTTTATAATCTTATGTTCGAAATAAAAACCGTAACATGAACGCTATCCCAAGAACTCATCAATTTACGTGTGTTGTAAACAAAAAGAAAAATCCCACCCTCATCATGAATGCCATAGGTCATATGACCGCTGGATTAGTCGAGCAATATAAGAACGACACATCATTAATGCGATTCAGAGACTTTATAGATAAAGACAAAACCGTGCATCCAAGCACATCCGAAAATGGTTTCATCATTCTGAGATCTGACAATAGTAACCAGCTGCGAACATTAAGGAATGCGTTGATAGAACAAGGCGTCAAATATACGGATTTCACCGAAACCATGGTTCCCGGCAACTATGTAACCCAGCAAGAAGAATTTGACCAGAAAACAGAGGCCGAACTTGAATACATCGGCGTTTGCTTTTTCGTCGAAGTTGAAAAATCCAGGGACCTGGCGAAAAAATTTTCTCTATACACTTCTACGGGCTGATGCAGCGCTTCGGCGGACAAAACGATATTCTTGTTTCAGCCCAAAAGCACGCCCTAGCAGCCTGTCGGACTTAACGTTGAACTTTTAATATTCGGATCGATCAGATCGACAAACGTTTTGATGAGCGAGAATCGATGAGCCACTTCCGTCAAAGTGATCGCGATACCCAGTATCTGCGCGCGGTATGGGCTGCGCAAACAGACGGTGGAACCGGTGTTCGGTATCATCAAAGCGGTGATGCGGTTCAGGCAATTTCTGCTGCGTGGGTTTGTAGATACGAAGGGTCAAATATGGTAGGATGTGATTAATGAACATCGGGCAAGACAAAAAAGAAAAACTCCGGGAATATTTCATGCGCCGCGAAGAAGTCGTGATGGCATTTCTTTTCGGCTCGCGTGCGAAAGGGCTTGAACGTCTGCAGTCGGATTGGGATATTGCCGTGTATCTGAAGCAAGAGAACAGAGACACAGAAAATGTGATTTGGCGCGATATAGAACGCATCGTTGAATCAGAGACCGATCTCGTTGTGCTCAACAGGGCGCCAGCCGTGCTTGCCTCTGAAATACTTGGGAGGGGCGAGGTACTTGCCATTAAAAATCGTTTTCAATACTTGCGCCTTCTTTTCACGACGAGCGAGGAGGCAGACGCATTCTTCCGGACGGCGGAAGAATATTATACGACATTTGCCCGCTCGGCTTCGCTCTCGGCGCCGGATCGTGAAGAATTGCTCCGCATCCTTACATTTCTTGAACAGGAAGTGAAAGATTACGAAACTTTCCGCGCTCTTACATGGCAGGAATATGCGGATGAAAACAATCGCATGAAGAAGCGCGCCGTCGAAAGGTGGACGGAGCAGCTGGTAACCGCCATGCTCGATGCGGCGAAGACTATCGTCGCGAGCGAAAAAAGGAAGATGCCCCACACATATCGCGAAATAGTGGAAGAGTTGGGGAGCGTATCTCCTTTTAATGAGAACGAGCTTACTGTGAAGCTTGCGGGATGGACGCGGCTCCGGAACATTCTCGCGCACGAATACCTCGACCACCGGTGGAAAGAATTAAGCGCATTTATCGCAGAAACAGAGCCGCTCTGGAAAGATTTCATCGAGAGGGTAAAGGTTTTTATGAATAAGAATGAT
>CAZRNX010000123.1:0-1613 GCA_964601555.1 uncultured Candidatus Saccharibacteria bacterium
GAAAAATTTGAAACCGAATCTGGAGAAGTTATTTTCGGAAGAGCCCTAATTCTTTAAATGGTGCACTATAGTATCCATATCTCCACCCTAGCCCAACGCCATAAAAGAGTCAACTTTTCTGACTACTTTTTTGTGATTCCAAGTAATCCCTGCACTGCTTCATTTTTTCAGACTCACATTCTGATTTATCTTTTTATTTTTGTCTCGCGAGCTGTTTCGTAGTGAAATAAAATCAGAGAAAATAAATTCAGGTCGTTGACATATTACCGTGCAAAATCTAGGTCTTTGGGAAAAAAAAGCGAAGATAGTCGAAAAGGCCAAACTGGAATGCGTGCCGAAATGCCGTTTTCCTCGAAATCGTCAGCCGCAGTTAAAAAAAGATATGCAAAAAGTGATAGAGGGAGATTCGTTCGGGTATAATGTTACTTCGAAAACAGCGTGCCTAAACTGCGGCAGGATCGCAATACACAAATACTTCGAACTTGAAGAAAACGGTGGTTGGAACTGAGGAGATGTCTCATTGACACTTGTATAAGCGAAGTGTAACAATACAAACATCATGGAAGATAAAAATAAAAATAATATCGTGCGGGAATTTTTTCTCGCTATCGGCGAGAAGCCGGAGCGCGAGGGGTTGCGAGATACTCCGAGGAGAGTGACGGGAATGTGGAAAGAGCTCTACTACGGCTACGACAAGAGCAAGGAGCCGAAACTTACAACATTCCCCAACAATAAAGACGGCGTGCATTACGATCAGATGGTTTTTGACTCGGGATATTTCTACTCCCAATGCGAACATCATTTGCTGACCTTCTTCGGGACATACTACTTTGCGTATTTCCCGGGAGAAAAGATTCTGGGGTTAAGTAAAATAGCGAAACTGGTGGACTACCACGCGGCGAGGCTCCAGATCCAAGAGCGGCTGGCGAAAGAGGTGGCGGACAACATTGAGAAGGCGGTAAGCCCTCGCGGCATTGCTCTCGTTCTTAAAGCCAGGCATCTCTGTAAAGAAATGCGCGGGGTTCGCAAGCACAAAAGCATCATGATCACAAGCGAACTGCGGGGATTTTTCCGAAACCGTGAAAGCACCCGTATGGAATTTCTGGAATTCATCAAACAAACCGAACGGTAACGGAGGTATCGTAAGATGAACACTGAACTTGCACTTGAGTACATCAGGTATTATTGGGACTGGATAGTCGCCGCAATGCTACAAAAAGATAAAACGGAATACTTCTATATAACACGTATCGACAATGCGCTACGTATGGCCTGTGTGCATCCGTCATTGCCTACATGCGGAACATTCCCTCCCATTCGTCTCGTAAAAATTAGGATGGACATTAAGGGTGGCTGGGCAAAAAGCCTTATCGTAAATTCTTTCACGGGGATGATATGGGCTGATCCGGAATTCACGGAACAGTTTTCTATCGGTAACTATATATAACGAAGGAAATATACTTGTAACCAAAACGACAACCCCGGCACGTCCGGGGTTTTACCATCTGTAAAATCGCCCTGCACAAGTTCACTAACATATGTCAGTCCTTAGAAAACTCTCCCGTCTTCAACATTGCAGCACCCTCATTTCACGTGGATAGCGTCGTAGAGCA
>CAZRNX010000124.1:0-1593 GCA_964601555.1 uncultured Candidatus Saccharibacteria bacterium
GTCCCGCCGTCCGCTCGCAAAAAATTCTGGCCGTCCAGTCAGGCGGGCGAAAAGGAAGAGATCCGCTATGAGAAAAAGTCAAGTGTTTTGAGTACCCCCCAATCTTTTAATGAACAAGTAAGCAATACTTTGTTTTATGTTTCATCATCATCCAAATAACATTGACCAATTGACGGCGCAGACAAACTAATGCTTGCGCCTTAGTTTTGCCTTCGGATATTTTTCTTTTGAAATATGTCCTTGCCGCGTCATTACCCGACCTTGATATTTGCGATAAAGCCATTCTGTGGAAAGCCCTGTTAAGCCGTCTGTTGCCTGACCTTGTTTTCCTCCATTTGATTGTTTTCCCAGATGAATGTTCTCTTGGCGCGCAACCGGCATATTTAGCCAAAGCTCCGGGAGAATGAAAGCGGTTGACATCGCCAATTTCTCCGATGATCTCAGCGGCAATGACAACTCCGCAGCCAGAAGCAGTGGCTATGGTATAATCGTTTTCATTCATCATTGAGTTCAATTCTTCCTCAATTTCCTGAATTTCCTCGCGCAGGTCAAGCAGACGGCGCGTTGCGCGTTTCATTCTTTGAGCCAGAATAACATCTGTGTCTTTGGGAATGCTTTTCATCCAATAACGCAGGGCTTTCTTAGAAAACGGGTCTTTAAATTTCTCTCTGTATCCGCTGTTGTGTATTCTATGCAGAAGAATATGAAGCTGATTTTTGAGCCTGGCCCTTTCTTTGACCAACCATTCCCTTTCTAATGACAACTCCCGTATTTGCTTGGCTTTTTTGACTCCTTCTGTTAATTTATATAAGGGTAGCGTGTCAATCCTTTGGATCATGACTTCCGCTACCTTTTGCGCATCCAGAGAATCTGATTTCTCTGGATGTGTCGTTTTGGAGCGACGATGATCCACTAAGACAGGAGCCACAGAGACCACCGGCAATCCTTCTTCAGAGAGAAACGAGGACAGCCGCTCTCCCCAGCTATGGACGTCTTCCAGGCCAAAGGAGGGAGTGAGCCCCATCCTGCTTGCTTCTTGATTTGTTTTCTCGACCAGCGAGATGAAATCCTCGGTTTCGTTGCCGATGGTCATCTTAAATACTTTTTCACCAAAGGGATTTAATCCCACGGCGGTATGGCTGTCTTTATGGACGTCAATGCCCACAAAGAGGGTTTGCAAACGATTCACTGTATGCATATTGTTTGATAAAATTAACTTATTCTCCGTTGTCCGACGAAACAACGGGCGTACCCGAGTAGAAATCCCAGCATACGAGAGTCATATCTCGTCATTGGCGGGACGACAAACCGCCATCTGTTCATTACTCGTGCACAGAGGCGGAGCGGAACAATCCCCTATGGGTCTTTCCTAGCCCTTTCTGAGAAAGGGCTAGGCGACAGGGTCAGAGAAAGTAATGCCGCGCCGCTTCTCTACACTCTACCAGAAAACAAAAACCCAGTAGAGATATTTTTTCTCATACTGGGTGAGGGGGGGAATCCCGCCGCGCCCGAGCGGTTTGGTTCTTGCCGCGCCGCAGGCGCGGCATCAGTTCCGTTCAAAATAGGTTCGGATTTTGTCATATAATTCCACCA
>CAZRNX010000125.1:0-1573 GCA_964601555.1 uncultured Candidatus Saccharibacteria bacterium
CGCGAAAACAAGCCGGAAGAAGAGTTCAAACGTTGAGAGGGGATCCATAAATTTTTATTCCTCCACGCATTTATTATACGTCCAAACTTGCGCATTGTACTGCGTCACAAGCGTGCTGTTTTTTTCGATCAGCGCATTGATGCGCTCGGCAAGTTCATTATACTCTCTGGCCTTCTCATAATACAAGGGATTGTACTCGCTCATCCCCTCCAGTTCTTCGCGGCGCGCCCTCGCTTCTTTCTTCCACTTGGCAATCTGTTCATTGTTTGATGTGATCTGGGCGGGGAGAGATTCATCGAGATCGGGGCATGCCGAAACGGGACGGCCGAACTCTTGCACAGCGATCCATGTTTTCTTTCCATTGAACATTCCTTGGCCAACCGCAATACCGATCTCTTGGAAGTTCGGCTTCATGATATTCTCCCGGTGTCCGGGGCTAGCCATCCATGCATCAACAAGCGCTTCATCGCCTCCAAAATTGCCGAGAGCAAGATTCTCCCCCACGGAAACAAATTGGTATCCGACGCTTTTCGCCAGATCAACTATGCCTTTGCCATCCGGAGAAATATGTTTGAAATACCCTCGCTTGAACATATCATTCATCTTGAGTATTGCCGCCGCGTCAAGAAGGGAGTTTCTGGCAAGCGATGGGAGATTTTCTTTCGCTCGATTTTTATTTGTGAAGTTGAATACGCCTGCGCCTGAGAGTTCGCCATTCGTACCGTCGCCCCCGTACACTAAAGGCGAGGAGAGAGATGGCGGGAGAAGCTTTTTCGCAGCTATCGAAAGCTTGGGGGAGGGGGCCTCTGTGCTGGGGATTTGTTTGTCTATTTCAGAAATTTCTTCTGCGGTAATGCTCGCACTATTCATCCCTGCGGTATTTGGTACGTGACTTTCTTTTTCAAAAGAAGCATTGCGCTCGCGGACAAGGTTCCCCGCAAGGACTACCATCGCGATAATCACAAGAAGAAAGACCCCGGAAACAAATTTAAGAAACATAGTTACATTATACAATTCCCCCTGCCAAGGAGAGGTGGGTAGAATCTACTTCACTCCCAAAAGCTCCACCTCAAAGATAAGCGTGGCGTTCGGCGGTATGCTTCCATGTCCCATCTCGCCGTATGCAAGATCAGGTTGGATGGTGAGCTTACGCTTGCCGCCAACTTTCATGCCCACGACGCCTTGATCCCAGCCCTTGATAACCTGGCCAGCGCCGAGCGTAAATTCAAAGGGCGCGCCGCGATCTCGACTTGAATCGAATTTCGTTCCATCCGTAAGAGTCCCGACATAATGCACTGAGACCGTCCTCCCCTTGATCGCCTCAATGCCAGTGCCCACAATTATATCCTGTATTTGAACTTTATCCTGTGGGATGAGGTATTTATCACCAGCGAACTCAGGCGGCTTCCCTTCTATCGCCTCGTCACCAATAGCTCCCCCCGCATTCTCCTCGCTCTGCATATTCACGTCCCCTGCCGTGTTATTTGCCATCGGATTAGGATTATTTTTCGAATAATACCACATGCCGCCCACTAAGAGCGCCACCACCACGATAGCCCCGATGATTTCTTTT
>CAZRNX010000126.1:0-1557 GCA_964601555.1 uncultured Candidatus Saccharibacteria bacterium
CATCAGTCCCTGTCGAATGAACCGCGGAGAAAATCAAAAAATATTCTTCCGGCACTGCTATTTCACCCACTATTTTCGATTTTGCGGGAGTGAATCCAATGGATAAGAGAAATTAGATTTAAAAAAACAAAACGAGGACCCTGCCCCGCTTTGTTTTTTAGTCTATACTGCTATCGTCTCTTTCTGCTCTTCTTTTCCTTCTGCTTTCTCTTCTGGTGTTTCTGTTTGCGTTCCCGCCGCCAGTTCTTCTATGCTCTCTTCCTGCATTTCTTCCATCGGAATTTCGGTCGTGACTCCCGTGCGAAGCGTGCGCATCTTGCGTCGAATTTCTTTTGCCGCCTTTTCTCTCACATAATAGAGCTTGGCGCGACGAACTTTGGTGCGCTTTATGACTTCTATTTTTTCAATCGTCGGAGAATACAGCGGAAAGACGCGCTCCACACCCACACCGCTCGCCATTTTCCGAACGGTAAATGTCGCCCCGGGTTCTTTCCCGTGCTTCTTCGCCAAGACAAGCCCCTCAAACGCCTGAAGGCGAACCTTGTCTTTCTCTTTAATTTTAACCGTCACGCGGACAGTATCACCCGCACGCATATCAAGCGCTTTGCGCTCAGCGATATTGACCGGTGAAAATTTGATTGATGTTTTCATGGAATCTCCGCGATTTAATTACAAGGTAATGTAGCACAAAGCCCCAATTACCGCAACTTTTGCGCCGCTTCCTCAAATTCTTCCGGCATTTCTGCCTCAAGGCGCATAGCTCCGAAGTTTGAAAGAGTGAACTCTATTGCAAAAGCGTGGAGCGCCAGACGAGTGAAGTTTAAAATGCAGGGCTTCTTGGGAGCATAGATTTTGTCGCACACTACCGGATGCCCGACCGCCTTCAAATGCACGCGTAT
Organism: uncultured Candidatus Saccharibacteria bacterium; assembly: GCA_964601555.1. Classification (GTDB taxonomy): domain Bacteria; phylum Patescibacteriota; class Minisyncoccia; order Phycocordibacterales; family CAIJYI01; genus CALMXW01. Next base: position 900 of record CAZRNX010000126.1, read on the forward strand.
CTGATGCGTGCGGCCGGTCTTGGGATATGCTTCCAGATAAGTCGCATCATTTTTCTCATCGCGCGCGAGAACTTTGTACTCTGTCACTGCTTCACGCAACCCCGTGCCTCCCTGCCCTGAGCGAAGTCGAAGGGTGCCCTTCGCGCCGTACTCTGCCGACCATTTTCTTGGATCGCTTCGAGAACGGCCTATTGGCTTATCTATCAGACCCTCGTCATTTTTCACGATGCCGTACACAAATGCTCTATATGTTTTCTTCACTCGCCTCTCTTGAAATTCTTTCTTCAGCGCAAGAAATGTCTCCTGATTTTTCGCGACAAGCATCACCCCCGATGTTTCCCTATCCAGTCTGTGTACTACTCCCGGGCGCAAAATTACTTCTCCAGAAGGCAACTTCATCGGCTCTCCCACATTGTGAATCTCCGGGTACTTTTCCAGAAGCCAATCTGCGAGCGTCTCTTCTTGGGTACGCCCGTCCCCATGCACGGCCAAACCGCTCGGCTTATCAAGCACGAGCAAACTCCGGTCTTCGTAGATAATCTGAACATGTTCTACCATGGCAAAATTAATACTATAGGGTATATTTATGAAAGGCAATCACACTTTGTACTATGAGGACTGGATTATGAAAAGAGTGATTATTCCGGGGAATATGGGC
>CAZRNX010000127.1:0-1509 GCA_964601555.1 uncultured Candidatus Saccharibacteria bacterium
CTATTGTACAAGTGTATAAGCATGAATCCCATTAAAAATTCCACATTAAAAAATATAGGAATGATTTTATGAACAGCATGTTTATTTATATCTTTGCGAGTGTTCTTCTCGTAAGCGCGATATCGTTTGTCGGGATTTTCACACTCTCGCTTAGAGAACAACTTGTGCGGAAATATATTTTTGTTCTGGTAAGCGTTGCTATCGGCGCGTTTCTCGGAGACGCCTTCTTTCACCTGCTTCCGGAATCTTTTGAGGCACTGCCCCCTGCTATGGTTGGGACGCTTGTTATTTTCGGAATGCTTGTTTTCTTTGCGCTTGAGCGGGCGCTTCACTGGCACCACCGCCATAGTGAAGAATCAGAAAAAGAACATCAGACGCTTCATCTGGTGGGGAAGCTCGTCTTGGTATCCGACGGCGTGCACAATTTTCTTGACGGCGTTATCATTGCGGCGAGCTTTCTCGCGGGACCGGCGGTTGGAATGGCAACGACCCTTGCTGTTATTTTTCACGAAATCCCGCAAGAAATTGGCGACTTCGGCGTGCTTGTTCACGCGGGATATTCGAAAAGGCGTGCGCTGTTCCTTAATTTTCTTTCCGGACTTCTAGCAGTCTTAGGCGCACTCTTTGCCTTTCTTCTTGGCGCGGTCACAGAATCGCTCATTATGTGGGTCGTACCGTTCGCGGCCGGAGCGTTTATCTACATAGCAAGCTCCGATCTTATACCGGAGCTTCACAAAGAGCGCGAATATAAAAATTTCCCTCTCGAGATTGGTGGCATCTTGCTCGGTATTCTGGCAATGTATCTTGTACTTTTTTTGGAATAAAACAGGTCGTATAAATCTCGCGCGCGTTCTTCCTCTCTTCATAAAGATAGTGTAAGATTGTAATATGAACAAAAACACTATTGTAGTTATTGTAATTGTCATCGTACTTATCGGCGGGGGAACCCTTCTCTATAACAGTTTTATCATGGGTACTATACCAGCCGATGAAGTTGATCTGCCTCCTTCTGAATTTGACCTGCCCGAAGTAATGCAACCGATGCCTATTGTTCCGGAAGGGGGGCGTATGATGGAGGACGGAACAATGCAAGACGATTCCCGGACACCTGTTGAAGAAAAAATCGTTGTAAGGGAAATTACGGTGACGGGGAAGAGCTTCTCTTTTTCTCCCGCAGTGATGACTATGAAAAAAGGCGAACGCGTGAAAATTACCTTCAAAAATTCGGGAGGCATGCACGACTTGCGCATAGATGAATTTAACATAGCGACGAAGAGGCTCGATGCGGGAGAGGAAGAGACAATCGAGTTTACAGCCGACAAGGCGGGAACATTTGAATATTACTGCTCGGTGGGCAATCACCGCGCTATGGGAATGAAGGGAACGCTTGTGGTGCAATAATTAATAATTATTGGGAAATTCTTCGCGAAATTCCGCGCCAGAGAGCGCCGAGCCCGGAGATGTAGAGAACGAACATGAGTACCCATCCAATTATTGGAATGAGCGTGA
>CAZRNX010000128.1:0-1507 GCA_964601555.1 uncultured Candidatus Saccharibacteria bacterium
CGGGTGCGCGGCGGGGGTGTGGGCGGCGGGAACGACGAACGCGAGCAAACACTCAACCAGATATTGGTAGAGATGGACGGCTTCGAGCCGAACGAAAAGGTTATCGTTATGGCGGCAACGAACCGTCCCGATGTGCTTGACCCAGCGCTTCTGCGGCCCGGGCGCTTTGATCGCCGTGTGACGCTTGATCTTCCCGATCTCTCCGACCGCGAGGAAATTCTAAAAATTCATGCGGGCAAGAAGCCCCTCGGCCCCGATGTCAATCTTCATGTCATTGCGGAACGAACGCCGGGGTTTTCCGGCGCGGACCTCCAGTCGCTCATGAATGAAGGCGCGATACTTGCTGCTCGCGAGAATCGTACCGAAGTAACCCAGTACGATTTCATCCGCTCTATTGAGAAAGTTATGCTCGGTCCCGAGAGAAAGAGCCACATTCTTTCAAAAGAAGAAAAGAAAATAACCGCATATCACGAGGCCGGGCATGCGCTTGTTGCATCAGTACTCCAGTATGCTGATCCGGTGCACAAGATTACGATTATATCCCGCGGACATGCGGCAGGCTATACTCTCAAGCTTCCTCTTGAAGAGAGAAAGCTTCAAAGCAGGAAAGAATTTCTTGATGATATAGCCGTTAGCTTAGGAGGTTTCGCTGCGGAAATGATGATCTTCGGCGATCTTACCACAGGACCATCGAATGATCTCACCGTGGCAACGGCGTTGGCGCGCAACATGGTCACCCGCTGGGGTATGTCGGACAAGATCGGCCCCATCGCACTCGAAGACCCGACCGGGAGAGTGCTCTACGGCAGGAGCTTTAATGAAAAGGAATATTCCGAGGAAGTATCAGCCGAGGTGGATAAGGAAGTTACGCGCATAATTACCACAGAACTTGCCCGAGCGAATGAAGCTCTTACGACGCACCGAAAGGTTCTGGACGCAATTGCCGGCGAACTTGTGGAGAAAGAGACAATAGAACGCGACGACTTCGAGAAGCTCCTCATCGCGAACGGCATCGTGCCGAAGAAGAAGGAGGTTGTGGCGGGGGCGTAAAAAATACCACACCTTTCGGGGTGTGGTATCCGGCAGTTGCCAAATTAGTCAATTAGTCGGTGAACTCGACGATCGGGCAGATTTTCTCTTTTTTTGCCCGGAAGTATGCGCGAGCAAGACGTCCTATCTCGCTCTCTATCGCTTTCTTCACTATGAAGAAAAGAGCTACGATCGCGACGATTGCGCCAACAATTCCGTACGTTAATGGAGATGTTGCAACGCTAGCCATCTTACCACCGATCCACACCACAACCTTGGCTGTGGTTCCAAAGTAATAGATGCCCAGTCCGACCAAAATAACGTACCATGGTTGTATGTTGTGCCTTCGTATTTTTGGCCAGTGTTTGTAGGGTGCAAACATTTCATGGGTTCTGTCTGATAAATCAAAGCGATAAGCAAAGAAAAAGCCTACAGCAGAAGCAATCACCCAAATTACTGCACCACACACAGCTAGTAC
>CAZRNX010000129.1:0-1502 GCA_964601555.1 uncultured Candidatus Saccharibacteria bacterium
AAGGAAGGCCTTTCGATGAAGTAAGGACCCCGGCAAGCACAGGATTCCCAACCCACCCCCTCCCAAGCATGCGGCGTAAATCAACAATCTCGCGCAGTGCTGCATCGTAGCCGATCAGATTTGCAGCAAGTTTAGCGTTCTTTTTTTTCAATTCCTCGTTTTCGGCAAGAAGAGAGTATTTGGAAGAAAAGAGAGAGGGGAATCCGGGTTCATCGCCTGCAATGGAATTCTTTGTACGCCAGGCGGTTGCGGCAAAATTTTCAGCTGCGCTTCCGAAGCTTTTTGAAAAAGACTCGTTCAAAAGAAGCAGTGCGGCACAAAGAAGAATGCTGAGACCAAAGACCTTGGAGACCCCCCCGTTTTTTTCTGCCTGTCCCCATTTCCTATTGCGATTTTTATTCAGCATTTTGTTATTTTATTGTTGGGGCGGAATATCATCTTCATCATAAATGAGCGACTCTTGGAAATCACCCAAACGTTCCAGCACGATGCCGGTGCCGCGTGCAACGGAGGTAAGCGGATCGTCGGCAACATGAACGGGGATTTTGAGCTCTTCCGCAAGAAGCGTCTGAAGTCCGCGAAGCAGCGCGCCTCCGCCCACAAGCACCACACCTCTGTGCATTATGTCGCCCAAGACTTCAGGTGGAGTTTCTTCAAGAACTTCCCGGGCGGACTCAATGATGGTAGCAACCGATATCGCTATCGCTTCCCGAACATCTGAATCCGTTATAACGACCTCGCGCGGCAGTCCGGTGATAAGGTCGCGTCCACGAAGAGCCACTTCAAGAGGCGGCACACTTTTGACCATGGACCCGATGGCGATCTTAATATGCTCAGCTGTCTTTTCGCCTGTTAATATTTTAAATTCGTTTCTTACATAAGCGATAATATCGCTGTTGAATTTATCGCCGGCAATTCGCAAATTCTTAGACTTCACAATGCCTCCGAGAGAAATCACCGCGATGTCCGTCGTGCCTCCGCCGATATCTATAACCATGCTTCCGACCGGATCTTTGACGGGGAGACGGATGCCTATAGCCGCCGCCATTGGCTCTTCAATGATGTACACTTCACGCGCTCCGGCACTCTTGGCAGCCTCTCGGACAGCGCGAGTTTCGACGTTCGTAATACCCGAAGGCACGCCGATGACCACTCGCGGCCGGGCGAATTTCTTGGAAATTTTATTCGCTTTGTTGATGAAGTATGAAAGCATTTCTTCCGTCACCTCAAAGTCAGAGATCACTCCGTCCACAAGCGGACGCACAACGTGGATATACCCCGGAGTACGCCCCGTCATTTCTTTCGCAGATGCTCCCACGGCAACAACTTGACCCGTCTTCTGATTAACCGCAACAACCGTCGGCTCATTGATGACTATCCCCATACCGCGCACGTACACAAGAGTATTGGCCGTTCCGAGGTCAATCCCGATATCGTTCGTGAACATATTTTGAAGACGTTTAAACATAGACAAAAATTCTCGTAAAGTAGGCTTATACTAG